>CAKOLW010000014.1 GCA_934096405.1 uncultured Bacilli bacterium | reverse complement strand
TTAAAGAAGAAGATAGAAACCAATATGAAGATATGGGTAAGACTATAACAGGTAAGATTTATATAACTGAAGGAACAAAAAATCTATATGCTGGTTATAAAAAAGGTACCTTAGGCTATCAAATAATGGAAGATAATCCGACAAGAAGTATAAGAAGCAATAACAATAACGGAACAAATGATTTTGCAACGCCATTTACAGAAACAACAACAGGGACATTATTTACTTCAACAGAAAGTATAAGTGGAATAACAGATACACCACAAGAAGTATATTATTATGCTGGTAATACAACAAATAACTGGGTATTATTTGGAGGATTCTATTGGAGAATAATAAGAACAAACCATGATGGAAGTATAAGACTACTTTATGTAGGAACAAGTCATGATACAACAAGTGGAAATATAGGAACAAGCGCATTTAATTCAAATTCACATAGTCCAAAATATGTGGGATACAAATATGGAGAAGATGATAGTACATTAGATGGAATAAGAGAAAATACAAAAGATAGTACAATAAAAACTTATATAGATACATGGTATCAAAACAACTTAACCAATTATACAAAATACTTAAGTACGAGTGCAGTATATTGTAATGACAGAAGTGAAGCGACTGAAGATTCATACACAATAGCAACAACTATCACCTTTTATTTTTCTTCACAAAAAAGAATAGGTATAACACCATCATATAATTGTAGTGATATAAGAGATGCATTTAGTGCAGAAAATACAAGTGCAAAATTAGATTATCCATTAGCACTTATGACAGTAGATGAAATGGTTTTTGCTGGAGGAGTATCTGACACATCAATGAGTACGCCATATGCATGGATTACAAGTAATAGCGTAGGAACGAATGTATCAAAGAATTGGTGGTCCTTATCGCCTCTTGTCTGGAGCGTTGGCGTTACTCGTGCGTTGTTCTGGAGGACAGATAATATGTACTTGTATTACGGCCCCGTTAACTTTCCCAGTAATGCTGTTCGTCCTGTCCTTTCTCTAAAATCTTGTACTCTATATGGTACAGGTGATGGAACGGCCGAAAATCCTTATATAATATTGAAAACAGAAAGTGGATGTTAAATTTAATTAGGATTTCTAATCCTAATTTTTCTTTTTAAATGTTAACTAAAGTTTGTCTTGTAAATTATACCTTATTAATATAAAATAAGATTATGGTGATTGAAGATGAACAAAACATTACTTCCAGCTGATGTTTATATTGTTGTAAATAAAAGCTTTTTAAATGAATATGATAAATTAGTTTTAAATATGCTTTATATGCCCATAATAGGTAATACAGCAATAACTTTATACAATACTTTTTATAATGAATTAAAAGCAAACAATTACATTGGAAATGAACTAACTCATTACCATCTAATAACTAATCTGGGAGAATCACTAGAAACAATCAAAAAAGCTAGAATAAAACTTGAAGGAATAGGCTTATTAAAAACATATTATCAAGAAGGAACAGTAAATTCATACATATATGAATTATATAGTCCCTTAAGTGTTAATGAATTCTTTAATAATCCAATATTTAGTACAGTATTACTAAATAACGTAGGAGATAGTGAATACAAAAGGCTAAAAAATTATTTTAAAGTACCTAAATTAAATCTTAAAGATTATGTAGATATTACTTTTCCTTTTGACATGTCTTTTAAAAGTGTAAATATAAATAATTTTATAGAAGATGATGAAATAGTAAAAAAAGAAAAAGGAACTATCAATTATTCTAATGAATATGATTTTGATACTTTAATAAGTAGTATGCCTAAAGGATTATTTAATCCAAAAGCCTTAACTAAAAGTACTAAAGAACTAATAAGTAATTTAGGTTTCTTATATAAAATGTCTCCATTAGATATGGCTGACGTAGTAAAAATAAGTTTAAATGAAAAAGGATTAGTTGATAAAGAACTATTAAGAGAAAACATAAGAAAATATTATGAATATAATAATGAAAATAAAAAAAGAACAATTATATTTAAAAGTGATAAAGTATCTACTGTTAATAAAGAAAATAATGCTTTAAATAGACTTATAAATGTATTTGAAACTACTAAACCATATGATTTTCTAAAAAACAAATACAATGGAGCAAGACCTACTAGTAAAGATTTACAAATATTAGAAATGTTACTAGTTGATTTAGAATTTACACCGTCAGTATGTAATGTATTAATAGACTTTATACTTAAAACACAAAATAATAGATTAGTTAAATCATATGTAGAAGTAGTCGCAGGTGAATGGAAAAGAGCAAACTTAAAAACTGCTAGAGAAGCAATGAGTTATGCAGAAAATACATATAAAACTATTAAAAATAATAAAACTAAAACAAGAATAAAACAAAAAGATGAAAATATTCCAGACTGGTTTGGTAAAACTACAACAAAAGAAAAACTAAATGATGCTGAATTAGAAGGATTTTTTAAGGAGTTTTCATAATGCAAAATATTGATAAAATGATACATAAATCAAAAGATTTAGAATTAATATTAAAAAAGAATTATAAATTAGCAATGGAAGATAATAACTTCAAAGCTTTTATTTACAAATTAAATCTTGATGAAGAAAAACTTATGAAATATACAACTAAGTTAGAAACTACAGTTAAAGAATTATCTCATTGTAAAAATTGTCCTGGAATAGGTAATTGTAAAAATGAAGTTACTGGATGCGTATATTACCCATTAATAGATAATGGCGATTTGATCTTTTCCTATGTAGCATGTAAATACAAAAAAGAATATGATGATAACAAAAGCAAAGTTACTTTCTATGAAACTCCTAAATTTCTAATGAACGCAAAACTAAAAGATATTTATACTGATGATAATGCAAGATTGGAAGTACTAAAATATGTAAAAGAATTTATAGAAAAATACCCAAATAAAAAAGGAATATATTTACATGGTTCTTTTGGTAGTGGTAAGAGTTATATTCTTAACGCAGTTTTAAATGAATTATCAAAAAAAAATTATACATGTGTAAGCATTTATTATCCAACATTATTAAAAAAATTAAAGGATTCTTTTAATAATAAAACTGGTACATATGAAGAAATATATAATGAACTTGAAACTTGTGATGCTTTACTAATAGATGATATTGGTGCAGAAAACAATACTCCATGGGCAAGAGATGAAGTATTAGGCGGTTTATTACAAAGCAGAATGGACAATGATAAAACAACGTTTTTTACATCTAATTATAACTTAGAAGAATTAGAACAACACTTGAGCGAAACTAATTCTGGCATTGATAAAGTTAAAGCAAGAAGAATAATAGAAAGAGTAAAACAATTAACAGTTAGTATTTCCCTAGTAGGTGAAAATAGAAGAAATAGTTGAAAAAAATTTATTATTTTGTTATGATAAATCATAATTAATGAGGGGACTTATGAGTAGTAAATCAATAGAATATTATAATAAAACATTATCTGAAATAGTTAATTCTAACATGAATTCAGATACAAAAATAAAAATACTTAAACTAATACAAAAAGAAATAGATGATGTAATTTGTATTGGTGGATACTTTTCAGAAATTTGTAACTATGTTAAAATAAATGGAGAATTAAATTGTTCATTTAAGAATTGTCCATACAAAACATTATCTTTAAAGTGTAATAAATTAATAAATGAGATTGGTAAATAAATATGAATGAAATAGATAATAAAATTAATAGCCTCGTTATAGAAAAAAGATTATTAAATGAAAGCTTAAAAAGAAGTAAAGATACATTAGAAATCCAAGAAATTAAAAGAAGATTAATTCAATTAAATGGAGAAATATATAAATTAAGACATAGTAGGGAAGAAGTAATAAAAGAAGTTCAAAGTACTAAATAGTACTTTTTTTGTTACTTTGTAATTTATTTTATACATAATAGTTGACAAATTGTACTTAATATGCTATAATTTATTCAGTAATGGGGGTAAGGAAAAAATGAAAGGTAGATTTTTATTAGATTATTTAGATGAAAATAACTTTAAAAAATTAGAAAGAAGTTTAAAAAAATATAATATGATGGCTTATAAAAGATTGATGTTTGATTATTACCCAAGTTTAAGAAAAGGTGAATTTTTAGGTGAATTAACATCAATTAATAAGCATGATAAAACAGAAAGTTATGAATTACAATTACCTACAGATAATTTATTTGTTAAGGTATATGGCAAAGTAAAACTAAGTTATACTGTTTATAAAGAACAAAATGTAGTAATGTTAACCGGATTAGAACCTAAAGATATATTAATGGATGGTCATAAGTCTGAGTTAACAGCATACAAAGGTATAATGATTTCTAAGGCAAATGCGCAAAAAGAAATGTTTAAAATTGACTTATTATGTAGATTAGAAGAGAATGAGCAAAAGTAGTGGTAACGCTACTTTTTCTATTTAAATTTTTTAAAATTTTAATTAACTGTGACTGCACAGTGTAAAAAAATGCAAATTTTTGATTTTGTTATCAAAAAAACCTTGCATTTTATTTATAGATAGTGTAGAATTAACTTTGTTGATGGACCTTTAGCTCAGTTGGTTAGAGCATCCGGCTCATAACCGGGCGGTCGCAGGTTCGAGTCCTGCAAGGTCCACCACTTGATGCAGGCGTGGCGAAATTGGCAGACGCACTAGACTTAGGATCTAGCGGAGTAATCCATGGGGGTTCAAGTCCCTTCGCCTGCACCAATATGTTTATATACGAACATAACTTATTATATAGGTAAGTTCGCTACTTATAATTCATTAAAATAGTGTTCGTTAGAACATTATTTTTTGTTTCCGGGAGTTATTATGAAAAGAAGTGAAATTATTATTGAATTAATTAAAAATGAAATAAGTGTTGTACAAGCAATGAATACTTTAAATTTGTTATTACAAGATATAACGAATAAAGAAGTAAAAAAATGGCTCTGTTGTGAAATTAATGGCTACAATGATAAAGATAAAGTGCCAGAATATAGAATTGTTAATATTAATTTAAAAGGAAATTTTATTGCTGGTAATTATAATTGCACAGGTTTAGATATTCCTTTAAAGCCGCAATATATTAAAGATTATGCTACTACTAAAATCACTGCTAGTATATATGAAATATCACAATTTGCAATAGCCGAGAAAGAAAATGAAAGTCATTCTTTAATTATACCTTTACACGCAGCTATAGCACAAGATATATCAATGATAAATGGTCAAGTTATTAGTGCATATAAAGAACTACCAGTTTATTCACATACAAATATATTAAACATAATAAAATCAAAATTATTACAAATATTTATTGAGTTAGAAAAAAAATATGGCAATTTAGATAATTATTATATTGAATTTACTAATGGTAAAAAAGAAAAAGAAGTTGTCAAAGATATTACAAATATAATATATAATGATAATTCGGTACATATAGGTGATAATAGCAAGATAGAAAAATCAAATGTAGGTGTTGGAAATGAAAATTAAAATTGGAAATGGAAATAAAATTAAAAATTCTAACATAGGTAAAAATAACAAAATTGAAAGTGAACAAACACCAAATAAAACTTTAATAGATATTTTAATTGAACTATTCATAGCAATAGTTAGTGGAGTAATTATATATTATATAACAAATTAAAACTATAAACAGCAAATAAAAAATATAGAAAGTATATTTAACTTTCTATATTTCTTTTTAATAACTTTTTATTTCTACTTTCCATATTAACTTCATCTACAGTCGAAGTGACAATATTAATTATTTTTCTCATAGGAATACCTGATTTATATAAAGCTCTTGCTAAATTAGATAATTCATTCATTTTATCTTTAATATTATCTTCATAACAGAGGTGTCTATTATAAATAATGTCATAAAAATCTATGTAATTTTCATATTCTATAAGATCAGTTCTCATACAAAAGTATATTTCTTTTTCTTTTGATAAAACACCAATTTCAAAAATTTTATTTCTAAATTTAATTTTATATATTGGCATACCTTCAATAGTTCTAGTAGGTAATATAGAATTTTCACTAGCATATTTATTTATAGCTTTATAAAAATAAATAAGACTTTTTATTTTTTTTTCTTCCTCTTTAGAAAACTCTCCTTTATATAGGGTATAATCATTACTAAAAAGAACTGCTTTTGTTTTCATAGTATGATTATCAATCCAATTTATATAATCAGTATTTGATATAATTTTTTCTATTTTACTTTGCTCAGTAATTTCAGTTTTTACCATAAAGCCTCCTTAAATCAGAATATTTTTAATTTTTAAAAAACCTAAACTCATCATTATAAAGTATTAATTTATAGCCATCACTTTCACCTTGTTTAATTATTGTTTCCTTTAAATTATTAAGCATTTCAATAATTTGTTCCGTTGGCATATCTGATGAACGCAAAGACTTAACTAAAATTGATATTTCATGGATCTTATAATCAATAGTAGCACTTTCACAATCAAAAATATCTCCTAAATCACCAAAATAAAGCATACCATTTCCTAATATTAGATATAAGACTAATATTAAGATCCTCACTTCTAATATTCATTATACATTATGAATAAACTTAATTCAACATACTAATTTTTACTAAAAAATAATATTTTTGTTGACAAGCGTAAAAAATACACATATAATGTAATTGAAAGGAGAAATTCATATGAAAATTAATAATCCACTTTATAACAAACAAGGTATTCATGTTATTTGTTCAATATTTACTGTAGATAAAGGAATAACTAAAGTATTGCTAATTAAAAGAAAAAACAATCCATTTAATGGTATGTGGGCACTTACCGGTGGAGCACTTTATAACAACGAAGACTTAATAGATGGAATGAAAAGAGAAATAAAAGAGAAAACTGGTATAACAGATATCGATTTATATTTATCAAATGTATTTGGTAAAGTTGATAGAAGTCCAATTATGAGAATGATTGCTATTACATATATTGGAGTAATAGACAACAAAAGAGTAAATATTTTAAATGAAACATTAAAAACTTCAAATGCAGATTGGTTTGATTTAGATAACATTCCTGAACTAGCATATGATCATAACGAAATATTAGATAAAGCAATTGAAACATTGAGAAATAAAATAACTAATACTGACATATTAAAATCCTTATTTCCAGAAGGCTTCGTAATACCAGAAATACAAAAAGTATATGAAACAATACTTAACACAACTTTTGATAGAAGAAACTTTAGAAAAAAATTACTTAGTACTGATTTAATCATAGATACAAATAAAGAAAAAATATTTGATGGTACTAAACCAGCTAAAATATACAAATTTAAAGATATAAAAAAGAATAAAAATGTGTTTTAAAACAAAAAATATGTTAAAATATAACGTAAAAAGAAGGAGAATGATTATGAAAGAAAGTCAAAGATTAAAAGCATTAAAAGAAATAGAAAAAATAGATTATTGTACAGAACAAGGTTTAGGTCACTCATTTTTAGATATGGAATTAGAAGAGTTAAAATGTGATCCAAAAGTTAGAAAAGCAATTTTTCTACAAAATGTCATAAATGCATTATGTTATGAAAGAACTGAAAGGACTAAGGAACTTATAAGAAATTACTCATTTTATAATGCATTTATAAGTGAAGAATGTTCACATAGTATTTGGATTTATTTTGGAAGTTACTATGATGCTAAAGTTTTTAGTGCTAACAAAGAAATAAGCATATTACACCAAGTTTTAAATGAAAAAAGTCCTGAATTTGAATATAATGAATACTATTGCTTAGAGTGTGGAAAAATCATAAAAGTCAAAGATTATCAAAAATTTGAAAATGAACATCTAGTATTAAAAAAATATAAAAATTACAGAATAGATGAGTTAGAAAAACTAAGAGAATACTATTATGGATTATTAACTAAAAATAATGTTGAAGAAACAAATAAAAGACTAGTAAAGAACTTTAATGAAGGAAAAATAAGATGAAAGAAAATGAAAGATTAAAAGCATTAGAAAAAATTAAAATATTACAAAAGAAAAGAGAAGAACACTTAGCCTTAAAAAAAGAATTTGAGGAACTAATAAAAGATTCAAAAGTCAAAAGAGCTATTTATTTAAGCAGGTACCTTCATTTGACTGAAGATAATAAAATAAGAAATGCTGAAACGGAAGAAGAGATAGAAGCATTTGCATTTAATTCTTCTGTAAATCATGAAGAATGTTTACATGACATATGGGTATATACTGGAAGTTACTATTCCCATCGTAATTATTATGATCATGTATATTCAGTTACACAAATTCCTAACGAACAAGATGAAAGATTTGAATATAACCTTTATACTTGCTTAGACTGTAGTAAAAGTATAGAAATAAAAGACTATAAAAAGTTTGAAAGTGAACATCTAGTACTTAAAAATTATGAATTTACTGATATAAAAAAATTAAGAAAAATATATTTTCAATTACTTAGAACTTTTGATAATGAATTAGCTTCAAAAAAGTTAGTAAAAGACTTTAGAAATGGAAATATAAAATGAAAGAAAATGATAGATTAGAAATTATAAATAAAGTTAAAGAATTAAAAGAAAAAAGAAAACAATTTACTGGTTATAAAAGAGAACTTAGTTTACTATTAAAAGATCCAAAAGTTAAAAGATATATTGAACTAACAGAATATATTAATTCTAAAAAAGATTTAATTTACAACAAAGAAAATGGGGATGAAATTATACATAGTCTTGCATTTAGTACTTATGCTCGTGAAAATAAGTGTACACATGATATATGGGTATACGTTGGTAGTTATTATGATTCTTATAATGGCTATGAATTGGTTTCTTATATGGTACCAAATGAACAAGATAAAAGATTTGAATATAACCTTTATGCTTGTTTAGATTGTGATAAAAGAATAGAAACGAAAGACTATAAAAAGTTTGAGAGTGAACATTTTGTATTAAAGTCATATAGGTTTATTAATATTCAAAGACTAAGAGAATATTATTACAAATTACTATTAACTAATAAAGTAGAAAATGCTAATAAAAAATTAATAAAAGAGTTTAAGGAGAGATACTAATGATATATTATTGTACAAATGGAGAATATGCTTTAAAGTATGAAGTTAATTTTAATGAAGATAATCTTAAAAAATTACAAAATGAATGTGTTATAGCTTGTGGGAGGAAAAGTTGTAAAAAGACCCATGTGTCAGTATTACATAAAAGAAATGATGAATTTATTTATGAAATAGATTCTAAAGAAGTTGGATATAGGGAAGATTTTTACGGAGATGTACCGATTTATGAAAAAACATACATAGAATATGAAAAACCAAAATTATACTATATTATAAATGGGATAATAAATGGAAATGTAAGTAGTTTAATAAATCTTTATCAAATAGATGTAAATAAAGAAGAGTATTCGTTTGATAGGGATATATCTATTAAACTAAAAGAACTATCTATGATTGATGATATAGAGGTTGATAAAAAAATTAAAAAATATAGTGAACTTAAAAGTTTAATGGAAGAGAAAGAATATAATAAAAAACAAATACCTATTGAAGAGTATTATAAAAAAGTTAAGGATGCAATTACAATTAAATTAACTGGTAAGATAAGTTTAGAAACAGTAAGAAGTGTTGAAGAATTTTTAGGGTATAAATTAAACATTGATGAAAAAGAAGAGCTAGTTAAAGTTTTAAGGAGAAAGAATGAAAGTAAATGATATATGGGGAATAATCGATATAGAAGATAAATATTTAAGTATTATTACTAGCAAAGAATTTCTTAATATGAAGAATATAACACAACTTGGTTTAAATACAAGCCCTAATGCTACTCATACAAGATATCAGCATAGTCTAGGAGTTTATTACTTAGCATGTAAACTTATAGATAGTTGTAAAAAGAAATTAAATGGTATCATAAACATCACTAAAGAAGATGAAGAAAGTATAAAACTTATGGCACTTACTCATGACATCGGTCATGGCCCATTTTCTCATGTTATGGAAGAATATTTACCTGGGACTCATGAAGTTAATACTGTACATATTTTAGAAAGTAATACTGATATACATAATAAAATAGTAAACTCTTTTGGTAATGATGTACTTGATAAAACTATCAAACTAATAAAAAAAGAAAACATAAAAGAAAATAGTCTATTATTCATAGTAAATAAATTACTAAGTGGTGGTATAGATATAGACAGAATAGATTACATATATAGAGATTCTAAACAAATATTAAATGAAGCAAATGATTTTTCTGGTTTATTAAATGACATAAGTTTAGAATGTGTAAACGATAAATTAGAAATAGTATTTAATAGTGATTCTATATATAAAATAGTTAATTACTTTAATAAAAGATTTGAACTATATGACAAAATATATTTAGATAAAAAATCTTTAATATTAGAAAGAATACTAGGATTATTTCTAAAATATACAAACACTTCTGTTAATTGGAATACAAAAGAATCAGAACTTAAATATCTATTTAATAAATATTCTAAAAGTAAAAATAAAATAATAGGTAGATATTCTAACTTACTAAGTAATAGAGATATTGATAATGGTATATTAATTAAAGAATTTAATAATGAAGAATCTCTAATGATATTTAAAGATAAATTATTTAATAAATATCCTGTACTAAATGAATATAAAGACTACATATTTACATCTTCATCTTTTGCTAGCATATATAATAAAAAGAAAAAAATCTACATAAATAAAAATGGAATAATAGATGAATTATCTAATGTTAGTGATATGCTTAATTCTAACTTAAAAAGTGAAAGATATGTAATAGGAATAGATATTACTGTACTAAAAAATATCTTAAAATTAAATTTAGATGGAATAGAAAACTACTTTAAGAATGAAATAGAAATAGAAAAGAAATATATATTTAATGAATATTCTTCTGAACCAGTAAAAGAATTTAAATTAATAGAAGAAAAATTAATGTTAGATAATCCAAAAAAATTAATCAATTGTGATACTTACTATGATAATAACGATCTATTAAATAATTTAAATATCAATGTTAGAAAAAGAGAAACTAACGATTATATAGAATATACTGTTAAAAGAATTATAAATGATAAAAGTAGTGTACTTAAAAGATATGAAATAAACTTTAATTCATTAGACGAAGTCATATTATTCTTAAATAAAGAATGGAATATAAAAGTAGATAAATTATATGAAAAATTAAAACTAGTTACTAAAAGACATCTATATAATTTAAATAGATATAATGGAAATTATGAATTTAGTTTTGATGAAACTACATCTTTTATAGACGGAAATAAAAATAGTACTAACTTTATGATTGAATGTGAACTAATAAGTGGTAGTTCATGTGGATTATATTTTATAGATAATCTATTGAAAGAATTTGACTTCATAAATTCTACAACTAGTTCTAAGAAAGATATAGCTTTGAATAAAGAACAGGATAAAACTTTCACTCTAAGTAAATAAACTAATAGTTGTATGTACAATCTCAGTATGATAAAATGTTATTGTGGTGATGATATGAAAAAGGTTGTAAAAATATTAATATGTTCTTTAATAATATTTCTAATAAGTGGATGTGGTAAAAAAACAGATGCACTTAAATTTAAAGAAGAATATGAAAACTTAAATGGAGAAACTACAGAAAGTGGTAAAAGAATAAGAGAAATTAAAATATCTGAAGAAAATCCATTTGTATATATTAGCACTTCTGATCTGCTAGAGAAAATAAACAATAAAGAAACATTTTTAGTATATTTTGGTTATGCTAGTTGCCCTTGGTGTAGAAGTGCTATTCCAACATTAATTAGTGCACTTAAAGATTTTAATATAGAAAAAATCTATTATGTTAATTTATATTATATAAGAGATGTACTAAAAGTAAGTGAAGGAAAAATAATAACTGAAAAAGAAGGAACAAGTGATTATAAAAAAATATTAGAAAGACTAGATAATGTACTTGATGAATATACTTTAATGGACGGTGAAAAAGAATTAAAAACTGGAGAAAAAAGAATTTATGCTCCAAGTGTTGTATCAATTGTTAAAGGAAAAAGTACTAAATTAACTTTAGGTATAAGTGAGTTACAAACAGATGCATACATGGATTTATCAGAAGAAATGATAGAAGAAAGTTATAGCTTATTTGAAGATGTAATAAAAGAAGTAAGTTCAAGTGATACTTGTGAAATAGGAAGTAATTGTTAATGAAGAAGTTTATAAACGAATTTAAAGAATTTATATCTAGAGGTAATGTACTTGACATGGCTGTAGGTGTAATAATAGGTAGTGCTTTCTCAAAAATTGTTTCCAGTTTAGTAAATGAGTTAATGATGCCTATATTAGGAATTATAATAGGCGGTCATGACTTTTCAAATTTAATGATTAAAGTAGGAAATGCTGAAATTAAATATGGAGTGTTAATACAAAACATAATAGACTTTTTAATAGTAGCCCTATGTTTATTTATAGTGATCAAAGCTATAAATAAATTACAGAAAAAATTAGAAAAGAAAAAAACAGATGAAAAAGAACCAGAAGTAAAAAGTGAACAAATAATATTATTAGAAGAAATTAGAGATTTAATAAAGAAAAATAATAAAAAGGTTACTAAGAGTAAGTAATTTTTTTATTGAATAAAACAGGAAGGTGAAAAATGCCTAAAGTTAATTTTAAAGTATACTTAAAATATATAATATGTTTAATTTTATTATTAGTATCTTTTTATCTATGCATATTAATTTATAATAAATATAAAATCAATAATAAAACAGACTTGATTAACAAATTAAATGCTTATACAGAAGAAAAACTATCTAAAGATATAATATACCCTAAGTTTAATTACTATAAAATAGATGATTCTATAAATAAAATAATTAATGATTATAAAGATTCTAAAATAAAATATGAAATATTTATAAATGAAAACTATCTAAATATATTTTTTATAATAATAAGAGATAATAAAATTATATATAAAAATATAGACTTTAATATAAATAAAAATAAACTTGAAAATATTATAGATTATAACTTATATAGTGATTTAATACTTGATAAAGTTAAATATAAATATAGTACTGAAATTTATAATGAAATACAAAAAGATAAGTTTAAAAATTGTTCTTATAAGGTAAATGATGATGGAATATATTTTTATTTTAATAGTAACTTATTTAAATATATTACTTATATAGTGTATGTTTATATACCTAATGAAAATGAAAAAGAAGTATTTAATATAAAATATGACAAAGTAATTGCATTTACTTTTGATGATGGTCCAAGTCATTATACTATTGAAATTATGAAAGCTTTAATATTGAATAACTCTAAAGCAACATTTTTTGAATTAGGTAACAGAATGAAATACAATCAAGAAATAATAAAAGAATTATTATCTAACAACATGGAAATAGGAAGTCATACTTATGCTCATAAGAATTTAAATAATTTGATTAATGAGGAAATTGATGAAGAAGTTAATTCAACAAATATAATATTTAATGAAATAA
This sequence comes from uncultured Bacilli bacterium, assembly GCA_934096405.1. Classification (GTDB taxonomy): domain Bacteria; phylum Bacillota_I; class Bacilli_A; order RF39; family UBA660; genus CAKOLN01. The sequence goes on along the minus strand of CAKOLW010000014.1, from coordinate 22,598 downwards.
CTGGAGAAAACATAAAATTATTACGTACTCCATATGGAAATACTAATGACTTAGTAAAATCAAGAGTTAACTTACCAATAATATCATGGAATATTGATACTAAAGATTGGCTTTATAGAGATAGTGATTATGTATACAATGAAATTATAAACAAAGTTGAAAGTGGAGATATAATACTAATGCATGATATATACCCTGAAACAGTAGAAGCAGTAAAAAAAGTACTTCCATACTTAACTAGTAAAGGTTACAAAATAACTACAATATCAGAATTAGCAAGCACAAATAATATTAATCTAGAAAAAGGTAAAATCTATAGAAGTTTAAAGGAGCAATAAATGAAGCAAAAACATAAAATAAAATTTATAATAGTAAATCTAATTACGTTTTCTCGTATAATAGGATCCATACTATTGCCAATTTATTATTTTAATCATGGAATTAAATATATGGCTATCTTAGTAGGAATGTTATTCTTAACAGACATGATAGATGGTAAACTATCTAGGTATTGGAAAGTTGAAAGCTTCTTAGGAAGTTTTTTAGACACGATTGGTGACAAATTATTTGCATTTGTAATGTTATCAATTTTAACATATGATTATCCAGTAGTATTAATCATTGTTCTATTAGAATTAGTAATATTTATTATTAATACCCTTGCATTTAAAGACAATAAAAACATCCAGTCTAGTAAATTAGGAAAATTTAAAACTACTATATTAGATATAAATGTAGTAATATTATACATTTATTGTGCTAAAGATACTCTAGTTAATATATTTCCAACTAATATTATAAATTTTTTAATTAAAACAGAATATAGTATGGAATACATCTTATGTGGTATAGTAGTAGGCATTCAATTAGTAACCATCTTAGATTACAAAAAAAGTAGTTTAAAACAAACTACATATGAAAAACTTAATAGAAAAAACTTGAAAAGTTTAAAAGAAATTCTTAATATATTAACTGATAGAGAATTTTACATAGAAAATAAAAATAATAGCCTTAGAAAACTATTATATAAAACCAATTAAAAAGACTTAACAATCGTTAAGTCTAAATTTCATATTTGGTGGTTCCTTAGGGATTCGAACCCTAGACCCACTGATTAAGAGTCAGTTGCTCTACCAACTGAGCTAAGGAACCATCACGTGTTAAATTATAACACATTTATATTTTTATTTTCAAGGGTTTATTGTAAAATTCTTTATTTTTTGATAAAATATCTACAAGAGGTGTAATGATATGGATAAAACTATTGTTATAGATACAGATATTATAGAATTAGAAAACTCTAGAAATACAATAAAATCTATACTTATAGATTTAGAAGATGCTGGCTATAATGCATATAAACAAGTTACAGAATATTTACTTACTGGAGAAGTAGGATATATTAGTTCTTATAAAGAAGCTAGAAATAGAATAGAAAAAGTAAATAGAAGAGATTTAGTAGAATATATGTTAAGGGAGTTTACAAAGTGAGAATACTTGGTATGGATTATGGATCACGAACATTAGGCATTAGTATAAGTGATGAAACTAAACTAATCGCGAGTCCTATAGAAACAATAAGATATTCTAATGAAGAAGAATTATTTAATAAAATAGATAAATACTTTAATGAATATAAAATAGAAAAAATAGTATTAGGTAATCCTATAAATTTAGATGGAACAATAAGTAAAAGAAGTGAAGAAACATTTATATTTAAAGATAAACTAGAAGAAAAGTATAATGTAGAAGTAATACTTGAAGATGAAAGATTAACAACGGTAATAGCTAATAATATGCTTATAATGAATAATGAAAGAAGAAATAATAGAAAAAAAGTTGTAGATAAATTAGCTTCTTCTATAATACTTCAAGGATATTTAGATAGAATTAATGGTGATAAATAAAATGAAAGTAAAAGATAATGAATTAATACTAATTATTGATGATGAAGAAGTAAAGTGTAAAATACTTCTTAAAATAGAAAAAGATAATAGAACTTATATAGTTTATACTGATAATGAAAAAAATGAAGATGGAGAAACTGTTCTTCAAGTAGGAGTATTAAATAAAGATAAAGTTACTTCTATTAAAGAGGATAAAGAATGGTTACTTATAAGAGATATAATAAATAGTTTTGGAGGAAAGAATAAAAATGGTACAAAGAAAGCTTAATAAAAAGAAATTAATATTATTTATATTAGTATTAATTTTAATAATATGTTTAATAATCGGGGGATTTGCTTTTTATATGATTAGTCCTAAAGATAAAAAGGCAGATATGATTAGTTATGAAGTTAAGTCTGGTATGACTGGATATATGGTATTTGAAGATTTAGAAAGTACTGGTATTATTAGAAATAGTAATTTTATGAAATTATATAGTAAACTTATTGGTGGAGTTAATATAAGTGCTGGATCATATAATATAAGTGCTAGTATGAGTGTACCTGAATTAATAAAGGTACTTAATGGAGAAAGTGTTAGTAATAGAGAAGAAGTTAAATTTACATTTAAAGAAGGCAGAAATATTAGGCAACTTGTAAGTGATTTAACTAGTGTTACTGATAATATTACAGAAGAAGAGATATATAATACATTAAAAGATAGTGATTTTATTGATGAATTAATTGGTAAATATTGGTTTTTAACTGATGAAATTAAATCTCAAGATATATATTATCCTTTAGAAGGATATCTTTATCCTAATACATATATGATATTTAAAGATGGTACTTTTAAAGAAGTAGTATATAAAATGTTAGATGAGATGTATAATAAATTAACACCATTAAAAAGTTCTATAGAAAGTAGTAGATATTCTGTTCATGAGCTACTTACTTTGGCTAGTATAGTTGAACAAGAAGGCTCACTAGGAAGTGATAGAAAAGGGATCGCAGGAGTATTTACTAATAGACTAAATAATGGATGGAACTTAGGTAGTTGTGTTACAACTTATTATGGTTCTAAGGTTTTAATGGGTGAAAGAGACTTATATCAAGCAGAAATAGATGATTGCACTAATAAATATAATACTAGATGTAATAGTTTAATTGGACTTCCTATCGGACCTATTTGTAATCCTGGTATAGAAAGCATAGAAGCTAGTTTAAATCCTACTCAAAATGATTATTATTACTTTGTATCAGATAAAGATAATAATACTTATTTCAGTAAAAACTATAGTGAACATTTAAGTACAATTAACAGACTTCAAAGAGAAGGTAAATGGTATGAATATTAATGAATTAATAAGTAACATGGAACATTATGCTAAAGAGAATAATGTTCCTATTATGTTAAATGATGGAATAAATTATTTAACTAACTATATTAAAGAAAATAATATAAAGAAAGTATTAGAAATAGGAACTGCGATAGGTTATAGTACAATTAAAATTAGAAATACTGGTGCTTATATAACAAGTATAGAAAGAGATGAAGAAAGATATAAATTTGCTTTAGAAAATGTTAAGTTATCTAAATTAGACAATATTAATTTAATACTAGGAGATGCATTAGATGTCACTATAAATGATAAATATGATTTGATATTTGTGGATGCTGCGAAAGGAAAGAATCTAGAGTTTATTACTAAATATAAAGATAATCTTAATGAAGGTGGAATATTTATAATAGATAATGTAGATTTTCATGGATTAGTTGGTAAAAGTAATGAAATAAAATCTAGGAATTTAAGAGCCCTAGTAAGAAAAATAGAAAAGTTTTTAAATTACTTAGATAATCAAAATGAATATGAAGTATCTAAAATTAATGTTGGAGATGGATTAATAATACTAAGAAGGTGTAAAGATGAATAAATTTTATATAATACCTAATAATAAAGATATAAATAATATAAATGAAGAATTGATATTACCATTAGATGGCTTTAGTATAGGGTTTGATGTTTATTTTAATATAGAAGAAATAAATGAGTTATCTAGTAAAAGAAAAGTAAGTGTAGTGATAAATAAATTATTTCATAAAGATTTGTTAGAAGAATTTAAACTTATTAAAGATAAACTTAATAATATAGAATATTTTTTTGTAGAAGATTTTGGATTAAGTAATATACTAGATAAAAATAAAGTTGTATTAATGGGTAGTCATATAATAAATAATTATAGTAGTATAAATTATTTTAATGAACTTGGATTATCTAATGTAGTAGTAAATAATGAATTAACTAAAGAAGAATTAATAGAAATAAGAAATAATACTAATAGTAATTTATTTTATTTTTTAATAAATAGAAATACTCTTATGTATTCTAAAAGACCATTATTAAATAGTTATTATGATTATAAGGGTATAACTGATAGAAAGATGAATACTATAATTAAAGAAGTTAGTACTAAAAAAGAATTAATTATTAAAGAAGAAAATAAAAATACTTGTATATTTGATAATAATATATTTAGTGGTAATTTATATTTAAATCTATTAGTAGGTTATAATTTTATAGTTAATTTAAGTAATATGAGTGATAGTGAAACTTCTATTATTTTGAGTCATTATAAAGATATTAATCTTAATGATTATGTTAGTACTGATCATTACTTCTTAGATAATAAAATAATATATAAACTGGGGGTGAAAGAATGACTGAAATATTAAGTCCAGCAGGAGACTTGGAAAGACTTAAATGGGCACTTATGTATGGAGCAGATGCTGTATATATTGGTGGATATAATTATAGCTTAAGAGCAAATGCTAATAACTTTAGTGTTGATGATATAAAGGAAGCAGTTACTCTTGCACATTCTTTAAATAAAAAAATATATGTTACAGTTAATATACTATTTAGAGATGAAGATTTAAAAGATTTAGATGACTATCTAATTACACTCATTGATATAGGAGTAGATGCTTTTATAGTAAGTGACTTGGCAGTTATTAGAAGAATCAAAGAACTTAATTTAAAACCAGAAATACATATTAGTACTCAAGAATCAACTTTAAATAAAGAAACAGCTTTGTTTTGGAAAAATATGGGTGCTACTAGGGTAGTTTTAGGTAGAGAATGTTCTAAAGAAGATATATTAGATATTAAGAATAATGTAGATATTGAATTAGAAGTGTTTATTCATGGAGCAATGTGTACTAGTTATAGTGGAAGATGTGTTCTTTCAAACTATGTAACTAAAAGAGATTCTAATCGTGGTGGTTGTAGTCAAGTATGTAGATTTTGTTTTGAAAATAATGATATGGAAAACTTTCAAATTGCGTCTAAAGATTTATGTATGATAGATTACATACCTGAATTAGTTAATATTGGAATATCTTCATTAAAAATAGAAGGTAGAATGAGAAGTTTGTACTACATAGCTACTGTAGTAAATGCATATAAAATGATTGTAACTAAATGTTTAAAAAATACTTTAACTAAAGATATAATAGAATACTATAGGAAAGTCTTAAATAGAGTTTCTAATAGAGAAAATACAGTACATTTTTATGATAAAGAAGCTAGTGTAGATAATCAATATTATACTGGAAGAGTAGAACTATCTAATCAAGATTTTCTAGCATTAGTACTTGATTATAAAGATGGATATGCTCTTATTGAACAAAGAAATAATTTTAAAGTGCGTAGTACTGTAGAAGTGTTTGGACCTAATTTAGAACCTACTAAATTTGTAGTAGAAGAACTAATAAATGATAAGAATGAACAAGTAGATGTTGCAAAACATCCTCAAGAAATATTAAAAATTAAAGTACCATTTTTAGTACAAAAAAATGATATTATAAGAATACCTATAGACTGATTTATATTGACAAATGATGAATAATTTGGTATTATTTTAAACTGTACGAAGGAGAGATAAAAAATGAAACAAAAAGAATTTTTTCTTACAAGTGAAGGATATCTAGAACTTGAAACAGAATTAAATTACTTAAAAACAGACAAAAGAAAAGAAGTATTAAATTCTTTAAAAGAAGCAAGAAGCTTAGGGGATTTAAGCGAGAATGCTGAATACGACTCTGCTCGTGAAGAACAAGGCAAATTAGAAGCTCGTATTAAAGAGGTTGAATATATATTAGAACATGCAACTATTATTGAAGATACTACTGATGATGGTGTTGTTTCAATTGGTAGCACTGTTAGTTTACAATATGGCGATGATGAAGATGATGTTGAAGAATATAGAATAGTGGGTAGTCAAGAGGCTGATCCATTCAATAACAAAATATCTAATGAAAGTCCAATCGCTGAAGCTATACTTAATAAAAAAGTAGGAAGTACTGTAGAAGTGAGTAGTCCTGATGGAGTATATACTGTAAAAATAGTAAAAGTAGCATAACATAAGTTGTGCTTTTTGTGATGCATGGGGGTAATTATGTTTAAAGGGTATACAATTATAAATTCTAAAGCACATGTAAAAGATCAATATGGTCAATATCACATTGAAAACTATACAGAAAATTTAGATGAAATATTAATAACACAAAACTTAATAGAAGAATTAAATATAGAATATGATAAAGTTACTGAAAAAATAGAAGAAATCAAAAATGAACTAATGTATAACAAACGCTTAAGCAAAATAAGTGTAATATCAATACTTGTACTAGCATTAATAACAGCCTTAACATTTTGTTTAGGCTTATTAGAAAACATAGTACCACTATGTATAATTGATGTATTTGCACTTACCTTATCATTTACCACGCTCGCACAATCAATTAATGGAATGAAAACAAATACGAAAGAATACAATTCACTTTCAGATTATAGAAATGAAGTAGATCATCTAGTAAATATTAATAAAACTAAAGTACAAGAACTAAAACAAGTTTCAATACTAAAACATTCTACTAACAGAATTAGTAAAACAGTAAAAGATAAAGAAAAATTAATAGAATTAAAAAGTAAACTTGAATTTTTAAAGAATCTTGCTTATAATATAGAAAGATATGTTAAATATTATCAAAAAGGAACTTTAGATAAAGAGTTAAATAATACTTTTACAGAAGAACAAATTAATAAAATCAAAGATATAATAGATGATAATTGTTTAACACTAAGGAGGAAAAAATAATGAAAAAAGAAATAGTAATGGAATTAAAAGGAAAAGAATGGGAAGAATTATTAGACCATGTTTGGGAACATAAGAAAAAAGATGTTCAAATGGATGGATTTAGAAAAGGACAAGTACCAAAAGATATGTACATTAAAAAGTTTGGTATTGAATCACTTTATATGGATGCAGTAGATCATGCTATTCCAACTCTTTATGATAAATTAATTGAAGAAAATAAGGATTTAAAAATTGCTTGTAGACCTAGTGTTGATGTTAAAAGTATTGATAAAAATCATGTAGAAATTACATTTAGTATAACTACTAAACCAGAAGTTAAACTTGGTAAATATAAAGGTTTAGGAATTAAAAAAGAAGAAGCTACAGTAACTGATGAAGAAGTAGAACATGAATTATCTCATTTAAGAGAAGAATTTGTTGAAATGAAAACTAAAGAAGGCAAAGTTGCCGAAGGTGATGAAGTAACTATAGACTTTGAAGGATTTAAAGATGGTAAAGTTTTTGATGGTGGTAAAGGAGAAAATTATCCATTAGTAATTGGTAGTCATTCATTTATTCCTGGATTTGAAGAAGGATTAATTGGAATGAGTGTTAATGAAGAAAAAGATTTAGAATTAACTTTTCCAAAAAACTATCATGTAGAAGATTTAAAAGGACAAAAAGTAATATTTAAAGTTAAAGTTAAAGAAATTAAAGAAAGAATATTACCTGAATATGATGAAGATTTCTTTAAAGATTTAAATATGCCAGGAGTAGATTCTTATGAAACTTTAGTTAGCGAATTAAAAAATCATATTAAAGCTCATAAAGAAAGAGATATAGAAGATAAATACTTTGATGCATGTTTATCTAAAGTAAGTGAAAATGCAAAAATTGATGTGCCAGAAGAAATGATATTAGACGAAGTTGATAGAATAACTGATGATTTTTCACATAGATTACAAATGCAAGGAATGAATTTAGATACTTACTTAAAAATGTTAAATATGGATTTAGATAAATTCAAAGAAAACTTTAAAGAAGAAGCAACTAAAAGAGTTAGATTTAGATTATGCTTAGAACAAATAGTTAAAGAAGAAAATATTAAAGTTGAAGATGAAGAATTAAATAAATATTCTAAAGATATGGCTGAAAAATATCAAGTTGAAGAAAAAGATTTATTAGAACAAATAGGTGGAAAAGACTTCTTAAAATATGATTTAGAAGTAAGAAAAGCTATTGAAATAATAACTAAATAAATACTAGAAATACCTAGTATTTTTTCTTTATATATTATATAATTAATATGCATTAAAAATCATTTCAAATCACTAAAGGAAACAATGAACTATAAAGATAAATTAAATGAAGACAAACCTAGAGAAAAATTAAAAAAGTATGGAGTAGAATACTTAAGTGATACTGAATTATTAAGTATACTACTAAGAACAGGAAATAAAAATTATTCAGTAGAAGAATTATCTAATAATATATTAAAAGAAATAAATGGAATAAGTAATCTCAAAAATATTGGATTAAACACGTTAACTAAAATAAATGGTATTAAGATATCTAAAGCTTCAGTTATACTAGCTAGTATAGAATTAGGTAAAAGAGTATTAAAACAAAAAGAATTAGAAAAACTAAATAATCCAATTCAAATATATAATGCATTTAAACATGAATTTATAGATATAAAGCAAGAAAGATTTTATATATTACTTTTTGATATTAAAATGCATCTAATACTAAAAAAAGAAATTGGAAAAGGTACTACTAACAAAGTAGATGTTGACCCAAAAGATGTATTTAAAGATGCTATAAAAGAAAGTGCCTCATTTATAATAATTATGCATAATCATCCTTCTGGAGATGTAACTCCAAGTGAAGAAGATATAAAATTTACGAATAGAATACTTAAAACAGGCGATATTATCGGTATTAAATTAGTAGATCATATAATAATTAGTGAAAATAGTTACTATAGTTTTTATGAAAATAGTCCTAATAAATAAATAATTTCATAAAATTTAATGGTGAGGATTATGACCAAAAAAGATGAATTTAAAGAATTTGCTAGTAAAAATAAATATTTAGCTTCTTATGTTAATTCTGGCAAAACTACTTGGCAAAAACTTTATGAAACTTATGACATATATGGACCTGATGATAACATATGGAATAGCTTTAAAACAATAAAAGAACCTGTAAAAGAAGAAAAAAATCTATCAAATACTGTTAAAAGTGTAATAGATAACATTAAAAAAATAGATGTAGACAAATTAGAAGAAAACATTGACTCATTACAAAAAGCATTAGGTTTTTTAGAAGAAATAGTAGTAACTAAAGATTCTAAGAAAGAAGAAAAGCCTAAAAAAGAGAAGAAAAAAAGTATAAATGAAATAGAAAGGTTTTTTGATGACTAATGAGATATGAAATAAGAAATAAATTATATAGTGATCTAATGTATGTTAAATACATAAGAGAAAATTCAAGTTGGTATAAAAAACTCAACAGGGGTGTTCCAATAGAAAATATGATTGAAGAAATGAAAGAAAAGTATGGTATGAGATTTAAAGATAAAGTGGATAAAATAGGTACTGGAATGGATTTAATTAATGCTTTTATGAATGTTACTAAGGATTAATGTAAAATTTGTGAAAAAAATTGTATAATCAATTGACTTAAATTCCTAGCTTTGCTATAATGAAATCATGATACAAGAATAAAGACACGTTAATTCCAAGTGTGTTTTTATAGTAAAGAAAGGATGATTGGAATATGAGAAAACTAAACAAAAAAGGTTTTACTTTAGTAGAATTATTAGCAGTTATTGCAATCTTAGCTGTTTTAATGCTATTAGTAACACCAAGCGTTTTGAAATTATTTACGGAAGGAAAAAAGAGTGCATTTGTAACTCAAGTACAAAGTGTATGGAAGGCTGCTGAAAACCAATATGTTAAAGATGCTCTTACATCAACTAAACCGGGTCCTTACTGCTATAAAGGGGATAATGTAAAAGTAGGTGGTAGCGCTTCAACTACCAATGCATTGACAATCAGTGATAATAAGTCTTTAGCTTATTATGTTGACTTTGATGATGAAGGTCAAATAACTAAATTAATTGTTACTGATGGTACTTATTATTATGCAAAATATGGTGCGACAACTGGAGAAGTAGGTAAGGGTACTCCTTCAATAGATGTTAGTGCTGATGAAGTTAAAGATGCTAAGAGTACAGATACATTTGAATGTGGTACATATACACCAGGTCAATAAAATATAAACTAGAGAAGAAAATCTTCTCTTTTTGTTTGCTCTAAAATATAGTATAATGTATTTATAAAGGAGCAGTTATGAATTATATACCATTAAATGTAAAAACTCAGTATGAATTATTAAATAGTCTAATAAAAATAGATGATTTATGTTTATTAGCCAAAGAAAATAATATTAAATCAATTGGCATAACCGACAGCAATATGTTTGGTGTAATGGAGTTTTTTAACGCATGCAAAAAGTATGAAATAAAACCTATAATAGGTTTACCTATAATCATAGATAATTTAAACATGATACTTTATGCTATGAACTATGATGGATATATAAATCTACTAAATATAATAAGTATTAAAAATACTGATATTTTAACAATAGATATATTAAAAAAACACAAAGATAACTTAATATGTGTTACTAATGACATAAAAAACTACTTAAATTATAAAGAAATATATGAGTTAGTGTATTTAAATTATAATAATATGACTGAGAAAAAAGAGGCATTAATATATACAGATAAAATAGTATATATGAATGAATCATTTTATTTAAAAGAAAATGAAGAAGAATATTTAAAATATCTTAGAATGATAAAAGATGGTAAAACAATTGATGATATAAATGACTATAAATTTAATAAAAACTATTTAGATAAAGATATAGATGAAATTGATGCTAAAACAACATTTAACTTTTCTAAATTAATAAATATCGAACTACCAGAATTTAAATTTCAATTACCTAAGTATTCAGATAATAGTATTGAACTTTTAAAAACTCTTACTAATAAGGGATTAAATAAAAGACTAAACAACAACATACCAGAATTATATAAAGAAAGACTAAATAAAGAACTAGATGTAATTATTAATATGAACTTTGCAGATTATTTCCTAATAGTTTATGATTTCATTTTATATGCAAAAAAAAATGGTATAATAGTTGGTCCTGGCCGTGGTAGCGCAGCTGGTAGTTTAGTAAGCTACTCATTAGGAATAACTGAAATTGACCCACTAAAGTATGATCTAAGCTTTGAAAGATTCTTAAATCCAGAAAGAATTACTTTACCAGATATAGATACCGATATTGAATATTTAAGAAGAGATGAAGTAGTTGAATACGTAAAAAACAAATATGGAAGAGACAAAGTAGCCAACATTATAACTTTTGGAACACTTTTACCTAAACAAGTTATAAGGGATGTAGCAAGAATTCTAAATATTTCAAATTTTAAAATAGAAACAATAATAAGATATATCAAAGATAAAGATACATTTAAAGATTTAAAAAAAAATCAAATATTTATGAGTGCTATTAACTCTGACATTGAATTACAAAAATTACTAAGAATATGTACTAAACTAGAAGGACTTAAAAGACATACTAGTATTCATGCAGCAGGAGTAATTATAAGTAGTGAACCTTTAATGAATAAAGTTCCATTATACATGAGTTCTGATCAAGTTTTAACTGGTTATACAATGGAATATTTAGAAAGCCTTGGTCTACTTAAAATGGATTTTCTAGCACTTAAAAATTTAACAATTATAGATAATATAGTTAAAATGATTAAAGAAAAAAATAATTTATATATAGATATTAATAAAATACCATTAAATGATACTAAAACACTTAAAATATTTTACGAGGTAGATACTACAGGAATATTTCAATTTGAAAGTGAAGGAATGAAAAGTTTTTTACAAACTTTAAAAGTAAGAAATTTTGATGACTTAATTCTCGCTATAGCGATGTATAGACCTGGTTCTAGAGATAATATACCAGAATTAATAAAAGTTAGAGAAGGTAAAATAAAACCAAAGTATGCTTTACCAGAATTAGAAGGTATTTTAAAAAGTACATATGGTATCATAGTTTATCAAGAACAGATTATTGAAATATTAAAAACAATTGGTGGTTTTACATATAGTAAAGCAGATATAATAAGACGCGCTATGAGTAAAAAGAAAGAGAGCATAATTTTGGAATATGAGTCTGAATTTATCAAAGGTGCTATAGAAAAAGGTTACTCTAAAGAAATAGCCAAAAATATATATGATCTAGTTTTAAAATTTGCTAACTATGGTTTTAATAAGAGTCATTCAGTTGCTTATTCTATGGTTGCTTATCAATTAGCATTCTTAAAAGCACATTTTAGAGAATACTTTATGATTATTTTACTTAATATGGTTACAGGTAGTTCAATAAAAACAAAAGAATACATAGATGAATCCAAAATCAATAATTTAAACATAGAATGTGTAAATATAAACTTAAGTACTAACGAGTATATAATACATGAAAATAAAATATATTTACCATTAACTTTAATTAAGAATGTAGGCTATGAAGCAACTAATAGTATAATTTATGAAAGAGATAAAGGAATATTTAAAGATTATGCTGATTTTGTAAAAAGAGTTTATTCTAATAAAGTTAATATAAAAGTAATAGAAAACTTAATACTAAGTGGTGCTTTAGATATATTTAATTATAACAGAAAAACTATGATTAATAATCTAAAAAATCTAATTTCCTATTCTGAATTATGTAAAACAATAGATGAATCTCTTGTACCAATTCCAGAAATATTAATTGGAGAAGAGTATACTAATGAAGAAATAATGAAATTTGAATATGAATTATTTGGATTTTATGTTAAAAATCATCCAGTTACTAAATATAAAAGGGATAATACATGTTTATTAAAAGACATAAAACATTACTTTGATAAAAATATTGTAGTAGTAGCTTTAGTAGAAAATGTAAAAGAAACCACAACCAAAAACGGCTTAAAAATGGCTTTTATAACTATAAGTGATGAATATGCAAAGGAAACACTAGTTGTCTTTCCAAAACTTTATGAAAGTTTAAACTATGATATTAAAAAAGGAAATATCATTAAAGCTATTTGTAAAGTAGAAAAAAGATTAAGTAATTTAGAATTAATAGCAAATCGTTTAGAAAAACTATGAAGAACATAAAAATTCTTCATTTTTTTTAATAAATTTTTGAGAGTAATTTTTAGAATTGAATAGTCAAATCTTTATAAAATTAATATAATTTTAAATTTTCAACATAAAAATGATACTCAAATTTTAAAATTTACTTGTCAAAATTAAATTTTTAGGTCATTTGACATAACCGATATTTTATGTTAGTTTAAAAAAGAAAGGAGGTAAAAATGTCAAAATTAATTGAATATTACTATATTAATAAAAAGAAAATCATAGTAACTTTAATAGCTTTATTTATAATTATTACTGCACTAACTAGTTTTTATTTAATTAATAATAAATATAATAAAAATAAAAAGGAAATAGTAAGTAATGAGGTAATAAAGAAAAATAAAGATGCTGAAGTAAATAGTGAAATTTCTAAAACATCTTTAGAAAAAGAAGAAAAACCTATAACAATTTTTGTTGATGTTAAAGGAGAAGTCATTAGCCCAGGAGTATATGAAGTAGGAGAAAATTCCAGAGTAATTGATGTAATAAGTAATGCTGGCGGATTTACAAATAATGCTTATACCAGATATTTAAATTTAAGTAAAAAACTAGAAGATGAAAATGTCATTATAGTTAATAGTATTAGTGAAATAGAAGATATAAAATCTAGAAAAAATCAAGAAATAATAAAAGAAACAGAAAATACAATATCAATTAAGAAAGAAGAAATTATTACTAATGATTTTCAAGAACCTAATGAAGAAGAAAATAATAATAGTTCTAATGAAACAGAAGAAGAGTTGAACTTAGTTGTGAATATTAATACTGCTACTATAGAAGAATTAAGTAAAATAAAAGGTATAGGAGAATCAACAGCCAAAAAGATTATTGAATATAGAGAAGCAAATGGTAAGTTCGAAAGTATAGATGACATCAAGAAAGTAAAAGGCATCGGAGACAAGAAATATGAACAAATTAAGGAATATATTACTGTTAAATAAACTATATTTTATTCTAATTATATTAATTTTACTTTACTCTATAACAATAACTACTTTTATTAAACATAAAAGTAGTTATTCATTAAATGAAACAAAATTTAAACTAAAAATTATCGAATATAAAATAGATGGAAATAAGTTATCATTAACTTTGTCAGGCAAGGAAAACTTAGTTGGAACTTATTATATTAAAACAGAAGACGAAAAAGAATATTTAACAAATAACTTGCACATAGGAGAAGTAGTTAATTTAGAAGGAAATTTAAAAGAACCATCAAATAACACAATACCATATTTATTCAATTATAAGAAATACTTATATAACAAAAAAATATATTATACCTTAGATATTTTTAAAATAGAAAAAACTAATTCTAATATAAATATATTCTATAAAATAAAGGATTATATGTATAAACGAGCAGATAAATTAGAAGATAATGATTATGTATATGCATTTTTGTTAGGTAAAACTTATAATATAGAAACTAATGTAGTAGAAAGTTATAGAAACAATGGAATAAGTCATTTATTTGCACTATCTGGCTTACACGTTTCATTATTCAGTTTATTTATTATGAAAATATTTAAAAAATTAAAAATAAACGAACTAAAAAGATACATTATAACTTTCTTATTCTTACTTTTATTTTCATTTATAAGTGGTTTTAGTCCATCTATATTAAGAGCTAGTTTATTATTCTTTTTACTAGGATTAAATAAAGTATTTTATCTAAATATTAAAACAGAAAATATTATGTATATAATATTATTTATATTACTTTTAATTAATCCATATAACTTATATAATCTGAGCTTTATTCTTTCATTTACTACTACATATTTTCTTATAATATCTACTGATTTAATAAATGAAAAGAATTACTTTAAAGGATTATTTAAAACTAGTTTACTATCATTTATTTCTAATTTAATTTTATCAATTTACTATTTTGGTTACATTAATCCATTTGGAATACTACTTAATATGATATTTGTTCCATTAGTAACCTATATAATATTTCCATTAACTATAATAACTTATATTTTACCTATACTTATACCATTATTAAAAGTATTCACTAATATAATGGAATTTCTATCATTAAAATTATCTTTATTATCTATAAAAATCTATTTTCCTAAAATATCAATTATTATTGTTTTTATTTATTACATACTATTACTTATTTTAATTAAGAAACATACTAAAAAAATAATACCGATACTAATTATTTTAATTATTTATATTTATATAAAATCATATTTTTCTAATAATGCTTATATTTATTATTTAGATGTTGGACAAGGAGATTCAACTTTAATTGTAATGCCACATTTAAGCAAAACAATTTTAATTGACACTGGTGGAAAAATTAATTATAAAACACCAGTTTGGAAAAAACAAAAAAAGAAATATTCAATTGCCAAGGATAGTATAATTCCATTCATGAGAGAATTAGGTATAAATAGGTTAGATTACTTAATACTTACACATGGAGATGCAGATCATATGGGCGAGGCTATTGATATTGTAGATAATTTTAAAGTAAAAAATGTAATATTTAACTGTGGAGAATTTAACGCTTTAGAAATAAATTTAATTAATAAATTAAACAATGATTATTACACTTGTATTGATAAAATAAATCTTGATAATTTAACTTTAAGTTTTCTTAATACTAACGAGTATGATAACGAGAACGATGATTCAAGCGTTATTAAATTTGATTATTATAACTATAATTTCTTATTTATGGGAGATGCCAGTATAAAAAGAGAAAAAGACATAATAAACTTGTATGATCTGAATAATATTGATTTTCTTAAGGTAGGACATCATGGCTCAGATACTTCTTCTAGTAAAGAGTTTATAGATATTATTAAACCTAAATATTCAATTATTAGTGTAGGAAGAAATAATAGATACGGTCATCCAAAGGAAAGCGTTTTGGATATATTAAATAATAGTAAAATTTATAGAACTGATTTGAATGGTTCAATAGAAATTAAATTAAATAAAAATGGATATAAAATCAAGACATATTCACCATAGGAGGAAAAATTAAAATGAATGAAATAAATGAATATACAGAAAAAATATTTGAAGATATAAAACCTATTGATGAACATGTAACTGAAGTATTTGAAGTAGCATTAAGTCATATTGGACATAAGAAAGGTATTAACAATGAAGAAATATAAATGATTTGATTATGAGAGCTAAAGTTACTTGCAAAGAAAGTAAGTACAATGTAGATAATCATTTTGCGGTATAATGCAAAATGATAAAACTTGCAAAAAATGCAACAAGAGAGATTAATGTCAATATTACAGTATAATTTGTAGCAAAATTTTCACAGAATAATTAAAGAGGCTATGAATTGTGATAATAGTAATTGTAATGTATTAACTATTTTATTGACAGCAATAAAATAGTTGTAATAGATTCAAATGCTATAAGGTAAATATGAGATTATAAATTATACCATTTTCTTCACATTAGAAAAATATTTGAAACTGCTAAAAATCACGGAAAGAGATATAAATGAATTAAATAGTAAATATGGAAATAACAAATTATGAAATTATAAAAATTAAATAATTTTTGTGTAATCAATAAAGCAAATGTTGCATGTGATAATAGTGATATTAATATAAATAACCATTTTGTAGGCGCTGACAAAATTGTCAAAATAGGTTCAGAATCTTAAAAAAGAAGACTACAAATTATCTATGATAGAAATCAAAAGTTAAATAAAGAAGATTATAAATTATATTATTTTCCCTCGTGGGAAAAGTGATTGAAATTACCAGAAATATGAAAGGAGATATAAATGAAAGAATTATTAAATATAGATACAACAATTTTTGAAAATATAAAGCATATTGATAAAATAGGAAATGAATATTGGAAAGCAAGAGAACTGATGCTTGTTCTGGGATATTGTAAATGGGGAAATTTTAAAAAGGTAATAGAAAAAGCTCAAATCAGTTGTAGAGTTAGTGGAAATAATGTGTGTGATTGCTTTGCCGACGTCGGGAAGTCAATAATTAGTGG
Organism: uncultured Bacilli bacterium; assembly: GCA_934096405.1. GTDB lineage: Bacteria > Bacillota_I > Bacilli_A > RF39 > UBA660 > CAKOLN01. The sequence continues at coordinate 5,281 of CAKOLW010000014.1, read as the reverse complement.
GAAAGGAAAAGTCGATGTCATAGAAGATTATCATTTGAACAGATATGCTTGCTATCTTATTGTACAAAATGCTGATCCTAGAAAAAATGAAATTGCACTAGGACAAACTTATTTTGCAATACAAACTCGAAAACAAGAATTAAGTGAAAAAGAATATAATGTGCTTACTGAAGATGAAAAACGATTATATAGAAGAAATCAAGCAAAAAAGGGTAATTATAATTTGAATAAAACAGCTGTTAATAGTGGAGTTAAAGACTTAGCAAGTTTTCATAATGCTGGATATAAAGGACTTTATAATGGAGAAACTGCTAATGATATTTTTAAAAGAAAAAAATTAAGGTATAGAGAAGATATCTTAGATAATATGGGAAGTGAAGAACTTGCAGATAATATTTTTAGAATTGCACAAACAGATGCTAAATTAAAAAGAGATAACGTAGATAATGAATATACGGCTTCTTTCATTCATTATGAAGTTGGTAAAGAGATAAGAGATAGTATAAAAAGATTAGGAGGAACAATGCCAGAAGATTTACCAACACCTGAAAGAAGTCTGAAAGAATTAGAAAAAGAGAATAAAAAGACAGAAATAAAAGAATATACAGAAAAAAATATTTAAAAATGCAAAAAAACACGGAAAGAGATATAAATGAAATAAATAGTAAATATGGATATAACAATTTTTTGAAAATATAAAGCAAATTGATAAATATGAAAATGAATATTGGTATGCGAGAGAATTGCAACATGCATTAGATTATAAAAAATGGCGTAAGTTTGTGGGAGTAATTCAAAAAGCAAAGTTTGCATGTGATATTAGTGGTATTAATACAGATGATCATTTTGTCGGCGCCGACAAAATGATAGACTTAGCAAAAAAAGCCAAGAGAACTGTATTAGATTATAAACTATCTAGGTATGCATGCTATTTGATAGTACAAAATTCAGACCCTAGAAAAGAAGTTGTTGCACTAGGACAAACATATTTTGCAATACAAACTAGAAAGCAAGAATTAAGTGAAAAAAATTACAATGAACTTTCTGAAGATGAGAAAAGATTTTATCAAAGAGATTTAACAAGAAAAGGTAATTTTTCTTTAAATCAAACTGCTAAAAATTGTGGAGTTATAAATTTTGATAAATTTCATAACGCTGGTTATAAGGGTTTATATAATGGAGAAACAGCTAATGATATTGCTAAAAGGAAGAAGTTAAGATATAGAGAAGATATTTTAGATAATATGGGTAGTGATGAACTAATAGCTAACTTATTTAGAATTTCTCAGACAGAACAAAAATTAAAAAATGAAAATATAAAACTAGAGTCTGATGCTAATAAAACACATTATGAAGTTGGTAAAAAAATTAGAAATACAATTGAAGAATTAGGTGGAACAATGCCTGAAGATTTGCCAACTCCTAATAAAAGTTTAAAGGAATTAGAAAAAAATAATAAAAATTTGTTAAGCAAAGATATTTAACAAAACGATATAAAAATGCTATAATTACTATGAAAGGAAAAAATACTATGAAAATTACTACAAAAAATGCAGTATATATACAAAAATATTATTTTGAAATCTTATTAAGTTCTACTTATGCTACTAAAAAAGGCATCCCAGTTTCAATATATTATATAACAAATAAAAAAGCATATTCATCATATAAACTAAAAGATTTTATTAAAATAACTAAAAAAGATGGAGTAGAATTTCTAAAAAATGCTAGTTGGATACCTGATTATAACGATTACGCTAATAAATCAATAGAAGACATAAAAAATGAAATGGCACTTATAGATAATGAAGGTGAACAAATAAACCAATTATTTAAAAAACTAAGTAAAACAGACCAAATGAACCAATATAACTATTTTAACATCAAAGCAAAAATGCTAATGTTTAAAAAATGTTCTTTAGAAGATATTATAGAATTAAAAGAAAATAATATGACTCCAGAATATAAAAATAATTTAGTAAAAAAATCAAAAAGGATTATTTAAATATAATCTTTTTTAATGTTTAAATCACTAAACATCTTTTAATTTAACGCAAGATATAGTAAAATTATATAAGAAGGTGACACATATGAAAGATTTAAATTTTAGAAATTTAGATGAATTATATAATCGTATAAAGCCTGCTTTATATTCTAAAGTAGAAGAAATAAAAAGAAATAATATAAGTTATATTAAAGAAGAAGACATATGGAATTATCTAAGCATAAATAAATGGAAAAATAGTGAAAGTCTAACATTAAATGATATGGTATCAGATATAATGGATTTAAAAATAGATGATGTCAAAATGTATGTATTAGATTTAGTTAGAAAAAGAAATACAGATATAATTAAGGATGATTACTTATTATAAATGAAGGAGAAATAATGGAATACGAAAAATTAATTAATAAGTTGAAATTATATATGACTGAAAATAACATTAGAGATATAGAAAAATACTATCAGACAGCTTTAATCATATATGATGGAATGACAAGAATTACAGGAGAACCATATATAGAACATAGCATAAGAGTTGCATCTATATTAGCAGATTTAAAAATGAACACTACAACAATTGGATGTGCACTAATTCACGAAGCAATAACTTTAGATAAAATGTCTTATGAAGAAGTAAGTGAACAATTTGATGAAAACACAGCATCCATACTAAATTCTATAAGTAAATTAAGTCATTTAAAAAGAACATTTCATTATAGTAATGATGCAGAAAAATATAGACGTATAGTAGTGGGATTATCAGAAAACCCAATATCCTTATTCATAAAACTAGCGGATAGACTAGACAATTTAAGAACTATTGATGTTCATGATAAAAATCATATAACTGAAGTATGTAATGAAACTGAAAAAATATTTATACCAATCGCACACAGGTTAGGTATCAAATCTATGAAAAGTGAACTAGAAGATTTATGTTTAAGAAACATGGATCCAGAAGGTTACAATGAAGTATTAGAAAAAATAAATAAAGACAGAAGTGAACTTGAAAAATCTCTATACAAAATGAGAGATGAATTAATAGAATTACTAAAAGAACATAATATAGAATTTGACATAACTTATAGGGTTAAATCAGTAAGAGGAATATATAACAAGTTAAAACTTGGTAAAAAGTGGAATGATATATATGACTTATTAGGACTTAGACTACTTCTTAATACAACTGAAGAATGCTACTTAGTAGTAGGACTAATTCATTCTAAATATAGACCTATTCCAAAAAGATTTAAAGATTATATTGCTAATCCCAAAAATAACATGTATCAAAGTTTACATACAACTGTCTTTGGTGTAGATGGTAATAAATTTGAAATTCAATTAAGAACACATGAAATGGATGAAATAGCCGAGCATGGTGTAGCTTCTCACTGGAGTTATAAAGAAAAAACAGATGGAAGTAAACAATCAACACTCGAAGCAAAACTACAAGAATTTAGGACACTTATTGAAGTAAATGACTTAGAAGGAAACAATGAATTTTTTAAAAATTTTAATAGTAATTTAGCAAAAGAAGAAATATACATTTTTACTCCTAAAGGAGACATCATAGAATTACCACAAGATAGTACACCAGTTGACTTTGCTTACAAAATACATAGTGAAGTAGGAAACACAACAGTTGGAGCATTAGTTAATGGAAAAATGGTATCACTAGATTACAAATTATCTGATGGAGACATAGTTGATTTAAAAATTCAAAAAGGTAAAGCACCAAGTAAAAGTTGGCTTAAATTTGTAAAAACAGCTAATGCAAAATCTAGAATAAAAAGTTACTTTTATAAAAAAGAAAAAGATAAGGCAATAATTACAGGTAAAGAACTAATATTAGAGGAATTAAAAAGAAGAAACTTAAAAGAAAATGAAACTTTAATACCTAGTGTATATAATAAAGTACTAGAAGAATTAAAAGAATCAACCATAGAAGACGTTTATGTTGGAGTAGGTACATTAAAATATAGTCAAAATTTAATAGTAAATAAATTAGAAGACATAATTAGACCTAAAAAAGATGATCCAATAGAAAAATTACTAAACACAAATATAATAAAACATACTGAAAGTGGTAAAATAATAATCGCAGGTTATGGAGACATATTAACAAGACTTGCTAACTGTTGTAATCCAGTATTAGGAGATGATATAGTAGGTTATATTACTAAAGGTAGTGGGGTATTAATACATAGAAAAGATTGTAAAAACATTAATTTAAGCGATCCAAGAATTATAGATGCTGAATGGAATGATAAAATAATGGATAAATATATCTCACGTATTACAGTACATCTAAATTCTTCAAATGATAATTTAGCTAACATAATCAATATAGCTACTAAATATGATGTAAATATTACTTCTATAAATAACAATGGTAAACAAGGCTTTGATGAAATATATGATTTGCTAATTAAAGTTAAAAACAAAGAAACTTTAAATAAATTTATGATAGAATTAAATAGTATGAACTTTATAAATAAGGTGGAAAGATAATGAAAGTAGTAGTGCAAAGAAGTAAAAATAGTAAAGTAACAATTGATGGAAAAATACATGGAGAAATAAAAGAAGGATTAGTATTATTATCTAGTTTTACTAATGGAGATAATGAAAAGATTGTTGATAAAGTAATAGATAAAATAATTAATTTAAGAATATTTACTGATAATGAAGATAAAATGAATTTAAGTTTATTAGATATTAAAGGAAGTATTCTTAATATAAGCCAGTTTACTTTATATGCAGATATATCAAAGGGAAGAAGACCTAGCTTTATTAATGCATTAAATCCTGCTGATGCTTCAAAATTATATAATTACATGAACAGTAAATTAAAAGATTTAAATATACATACTGAAACTGGTATATTTGGAGCAGATATGAAATTAGAAATTTATAATGATGGTCCTGTAACAATAATATTAGATAGTACTAATTTATAAAAATATGACTAAAAATCTTGCTATTCAGTTATAAATGTGGTATAAATATAAATACAAGAGATGTAGTCTTGCTGACGTGACAGCGGGGTTACATCTCTTTTTTACAAAAATTCTCTTGATATGATAAAAAATAAATGGTAAAATAAAAATGTAAAAATAAAGGAGTAATGAGACTATGGAAAGAATAATTCTCTTTGAATTAAGTACCAAACTTGGTACGAATTTCGGGGGGGGTTAAAAGAAAATAACACCCATAGTTTTTTCGTTATATTAAATTCATAGGCACTAGTCTATGAGTTTTTTGGTGTGTAAGAAAGAG
>CAKOLW010000013.1 GCA_934096405.1 uncultured Bacilli bacterium | reverse complement strand
GTAAATGGAAATGCTTTTTATCATTATTTTGCAGCTAAGGATAGTTCTCAAGTTGTACAAAATTCACTTTTAGATTTAACTATTGATGGAGTAGATTTTAAAGGTGGAGTAAAATTTGTTGATAAAGATAATGTTAGAGTATTAAGTGGAACATTTAGTACAGAAGATATTAAAGATTATTTAGTAAATGGTTACAAGTTAGTAAAAGTTAATAATTCATATGTTGTTAGCAATGTTGAAGTAACAGAAAATGTTTTATTAAATGGTAAATCTAATGTAACTTATATTAAGTCTGGAACTGAAGTAACTATAAGTACTATTCCTAATAAATTTATAGAAAAGATTACAGTTACTACAGCAAGTAATAAAGAGGTTACTATTGAAGATAATAAATTTATTATGCCAGAAGAAATGGTAAATATTAAAGCAACTTTAAAAAATCTTTACGGAGTATTATTTACAGCTAATGAAAACGTTGAGGATGTCAAATATACAGTAGATGGAAAAGAAGTTGACTTTATTATGGCTGGTGAAACTGTAACTATAGATTATACTATAAAAGAAAACTATGTGTTGAAAGCTATTAAAGTAATTAATCTTGAAACAGGAAAAGAAGTAGTAGTTAAAAATAATACATTTGTAATGCCAGAAGGAACAGTTGAAGTAGAACTAGTTGTTGAAGAAAAAGGTGAAATCAAAGAAGTTGTTAAAGCTATAGAAGTATCAGAAGATATTGATAAAACTATAGTTGAAGATATTATAAATACAAATGTTGACAATAGCAATACAGGTTTATTAGAATCAGTTGATAATAGTAAATTAAATGGTGTTACTGAGACTGATAAAGTAGAAGTATTTATTAATGCTATACTTGAAAGTTATGATAAGACAACTAATACATTAGTATTTAATATTAAACCATATTATACAATTAATGGTGTTAATAAAGGTATTATTCCTAATGAAATTTTAACTAAAAGTATTAAGATAGAATTACCTATACCAAGTAATATAACTGATACTCATGTTAAAGTTGTTCATAAGAGTGGAGATAAAATTATAGATACTAAAATTTATGAAATTAAAACTAGAGATGGTAAAAAGTATATCACTATTGAAACTGAAAGTTTTTCAACATTTGAATTAAATTTCTATACACCTAATAATAATAGTAATAATAATGTTGAGAATCCACAAACTGGAGATAATATTATGTTTTATGTTGGAACTTTAATAATTTCGTTATTAGGTATATCTGCAATAGTAGTGGTAAAAAAACATTTTTAGTAAAATAATTATCTAGATAGGTTAATTGACCTATCTTTTATTTTGTGATATAATAAAGTACAATTTGTGGGGGTATTATGTTAGCAGAATATTTATCATTAAAATTTATATTATTGTTTTATAAAGATAAATCTAAGTTTATAAAGTATTTATTTGAAGATGGAATGTCAGATAGATTTTATAATGAAATAGTTAGTAGACTTAATAAGGGTGATGTTAAATTAGCATATTTATTAAGTAAGAAAGATCCTTATAAAGTGGTAAGTTATTTAAAGAATATTCCATATTATGAATCAATTGCATATTTTATAGATTTAAATGATTATTATGAAACACCATTTAGATATATTAAAAATATAATTGAAAAATTAAATACTATTCCTAGAGAGAATTTTCTTAATCAAACTATTAAAGATGAACCACGATGGAAACTTAGAAAGATAATGATATATACTAATGAAGGGTTTATGTTGCTTGCATATAAACTATATTTAACTTTTGGACTTAATAATACACTTGAATTATTAAATGGTATGTATGGAGAGATAAGTTGTGAAACAGTTAATTTTATGTTTAATAATTGGAGTTCTATTGAAAAAAACAATCAAATTTTATTAAATTTTTTGTTTAATAATAAAAAGAGTAATGATAATGTAATGAGATTAATGTTAAGTGGAAGAGTTAATGAATTCTTTTTGAAGTTTCCTGAATTTATAAGTAATTTAGATTATTATGTTGAAAAGTTAGGTACTAGTTTACCTTTATCAAGAGTTTGTCAAATTTTAAATGACAGAATTATGCCAAATAATCCTTTACATTTAAATATAACAAGTGATATTTATAATGATATAATACCTTCTTATAAACATAAATATATGTATGATGATTATGATGAAAATTATATTAAGAAAATAAATGATAAATTTTATGAAGAGAATTTAGAAAATATGTTTAGTTCATCTATACCGGAGTTTAAGTATACTGAAAATGATATTACATGTGAAGTGTTAAAAAAGAGTGATCCTAAAATACTTGTAATGGGTTATAGAACTAATAATTGTTTTAGAATTAATGGAGATGCATTAGTCTTGTTTAAAAAATCTGCTACTAATAAACATATGAGAGTTATTTCTGTATCTACTAAAGAAAGAAGAGATATAGCAATGATGCTACTTTTTAGAAATGGTAATGTTCTTGTTGGTCAGGGTATAGAGATTAGTAAATCTTTTCAAAATAAAGAGTATCGTGAAAAAATATATAATGCTTTAAAAAATACTTTAAAAGAAATGATGAATTATATGAATTTAAATAATGATGAAATAGTAGCTACAATTATAGGCAATAGCAATGCAAATGTTATGGAGTTTAATAATAATGTACTTTCATTTAGAGTTAAACCTATATTAGATGATGAAGGAAAGTATTATGACGGATTTAATCATTATCAATATTTGTTAGATTTAAAAGAAGGTAAGAGTCTTAATGATATAAAATTATTTTTACCAAATAAGGAATATTATGATGAAAGAGATTGTGTAAGTCATTATTGTGATTTTAAGAATCAAGTAATTAATCCTTATGATAGTAGTAAGATTTTTTCAATAAGCAGGAGAAATGAAACGGAAAATTATATATTATTATTTATCAGAAAAGATATAAAAGAATGTCATGTTGGACAAGATTGGTATATTATTCTTTTTGATGATGGAATAGTTATTGAAGAAAAGTGTGGTAATGACCTAAGAACTTTAGATGAAATAAAAGAGTGTTACAAAGATATAAATGCAAAGAAAATGTCAAAAACTATGTAATAACTTTACATAGTTTTTATATGGTAGTATTATTTTATTAGGTGAATAGGAATGGAAAAGAAAAAAACTAAAAAAGAGATTGTAAAAATGCTACTTAATCAAAATTTAGAAACAGAAGATGAAGAAGAATTAATTGATTTATTAATAGATAATTCTATAGCAGTTGATGTTGATAAACAAGATAAAGAAAATGAAAAATTTGGAGATAAAATTGCCGATAAGATAACAAAATTTGCTGGTAGTTGGGGATTCATATTAGGTTTTACTACCTTTTTAATACTTTGGATTATATTAAATTTAACTATTTTTAAAAATTTAGATCCGTACCCATTTATATTACTAAATTTATTATTATCATGTATTGCTGCTTTACAGGCTCCAATAATTATGATGAGTCAAAATCGCGCAGCAAAGAAAGATAGTATGAGAAGTAAAAATGATTATAAGACTGATTTAAAAAGTGAATTAATATTGGAAGAGTTACATGATAAAATGGAGAAAATTATATCAAACCAAAATAAGATATTAAAAGAATTAAGTAAACAAAGTGACAAGTGATAAGAAAATCACTTGTTTTTTTATAAAATAAAAGCGTTTTATATAGTTTTTGTCGTATATATATTTAGAGGGGTAAAAAATATTAATTTAAAATAATAAATGATATTTAAGTTGGAGCTAAACAAATCTGTGAATATTTAGAAGGAGAAGAACTAATGAAAGATAATTATTTAAATCAAATAAGAAATGAAATAATAACAGCCGAAGCAAAAGTAATGGTAAGAGAATATAGGAATAACCTAGATAAACTTACTAGAAATTACAACATTGGTAAAGAACTAACATTAGCTGGTAAACATTATGGAGAAGGAATAGTTAAGAAATATGCAAGTGTTTTAACAAAGGAATTTGGAATAACTTATGGCTATACTAATTTGAAATATATGAGACAATTTTATAATTTTATTAAAAAAGGTCATCCAGTGGATGACCAATTGACCTGGTCACATTATAAATTACTTTTACCATTAAAAGATATTAATGAGATAAAGTATTATATTTATGTAACAAAAAGAGAAAATCTTAGTAAGAGAGAATTGTCACTTAGAATAAAAAATGATGAATATCATAGATTACCACTTGAAACAAGAGAAAAATTAGAAACAAATAAAAAGGTAAAATCAGGAGAAGAAGCACTTAATCCAATAATAGTTAGAACCAATAATTTAAAAGAAAGATTTACAGAAAAAGTATTACAAGAAATGATAATAAGTGATTTAGATTATTTTTTAGAACAACTAGGAGGTGGATTTACATATGTAGGTAGAGAATATAAAATTAAAATTAGTAATAACTTCAATTACATAGATATTCTTTTATATAATTACATTAGAAATTGTTTTGTAGTGGTAGAACTAAAAATAACAGAACTAAGGAAAGAATATTTAGGACAAATAAAAACATATATGAATATAGTAGACAAAGAAATAAAAAAGCCAACACATAATAAAACAATAGGAATACTAATAACAAAAGAAATGAATGAATTTGAAGTATCATTAATAGATGCAGATAATGTATATAAAACAACATTTAAAATTGAGTTAAACAAATCTGTGAATATTTAGAAGGAGAAGAACTAATGAAAGACAATTATTTAGAACAAATAAGAAATGAAATAATAACAACAGAAGTAAAAGTAATGGTAAGAGAATATAGGAATAACTTAGATAAACTTACTAGAAATTATAACATAGGAAAAGAACTAACACTAGCTGGTAAACATTACGGAGAAGGCATAGTTAAGAAATATGCGATTATTTTAACAAAAGAATTTGGTAAAGGATATAGCACATCTGATTTGAAAAGAATGAAAGTGTTTTTTCAAATTATTCAGAAAGGTGCCCCACTGGAGCACCTTTTGACCTGGTCACATTATAAATTACTTTTACCATTAAAAGATATTAATGAGATAAAGTATTACATTTATGTAACAAAAAGAGAAAATCTTAGTAAGAGAGAATTGTCACTTAGAATAAAAAGTGATGAATATCATAGATTACCACTTGAAACAAGAGAAAAATTAGAAACAAATAAAAAGGTAAAATCAGGAGAAGAAGCACTTAATCCAATAATAGTTAGAACCAATAATTTAAAAGAAAGATTTACAGAAAAAGTATTACAAGAAATGATAATAAGTGATTTAGATTATTTTTTAGAACAACTAGGAGGTGGATTTACATATGTAGGTAGAGAATATAAAATTAAAATTAGTAATAACTTCAATTACATAGATATTCTTTTATATAATTACATTAGAAATTGTTTTGTAGTAGTAGAACTAAAAATAACAGAACTAAGGAAAGAATATCTAGGACAAATAAAAACATATATGAATATAGTAGATAAAGAAATAAAAAAACCAATACATAATAAAACAATAGGAATACTAATAACAAAGGAAATGAATGATTTTGAAGTATCAGTAATAGATGCAGATAATGTATATAAAACAACATTTAAAATAGAGTTAAACAAATCTGTGAATATTTAAAAAGATTAATAAGAAAATAATGTTAAATAGTGTAAATGATTTGTAAAATAATATTTAAATATTCTAAACAATGATATAATTAAGTCACGGAAGAATATACATAAAGCAACCTAAATTATATATAATGATAATAGTTTATGTGTTATTCTTAATATGGAGGAAGAAAAATGATTAAATTAGATAAGGTAAGCAAGTATTATTATTCTAATGGTATGGTGAGTTCTGGAATCTCTAAAGTTTCTTTGGAATTTAATATGGGTGAATTTATTGCAATTACTGGTGCTTCAGGAAGTGGTAAATCAACATTATTAAATGTAATAAGTGGTCTTGATACTTATGAAGATGGAGAAATGTATATTAATGGAAAAGAGACTAGCCATTATACAGAAAGAGAATATGAAGATTATAGAAGAAATTATATTGGTAATATATTTCAAAACTTTAATCTTATTAATAGTTATACTGTTTATCAAAATGTTGAATTGGTTCTTTTATTAAATGGATATAAAAGAAGAGAGGTTAAATCAAGAATATTAGATATTTTGAAGAAAGTTGGACTTTATAAGTATAGACATACTAAAGTATCTAAATTAAGTGGTGGTATGAAACAACGTGTTGCGATTGCGAGATGTTTGGCAAAAGATACACCTATAATAATTGCTGATGAACCTACTGGTAATTTAGATTCTAGGTCTGCAGAAAGTATTATTAAATTACTAAGTGAAATAAGTGAATATAAATTAGTAATAATTGTAACACATAACTATGACCAAGTAAGCGAGTATGTTACAAGAAAAATTACTATGCATGATGGAAGAGTAATTGAAGATAATAAAATAAAGGATTATAAAAAAGTAGATAATTTTAATTTAAGTACTAATAAAGATGCTAAAATAATATCAAAATTAAGACTTGGTATTAGAAATACATTTAATATATTACCAAAGTTCTTATTACTTAGTTTTGTGTATTTGTTTATTATTTTTGCAATTAGTATGACATATGCTTCTTTTCAAAAAGGTGAATATGAGTCAAGTATAAGTGGAAGTAATTCATTTTTTAATACTAAAGATTTAGAGAAAAGAATTATTATTAGGAAGTTAGATGGAACAAATATAACTGATGAAGAATATGAAAGTATTTCTCATATTAATAATGTAGATTATATTGTTAGAGATGATTTAGTTTTAGATAATCAAATAGATATTTATGATAATGATGTTTATTTATATGGATATGCTAATGAGGCTTCTAAGTTTAAAGGTAAAGTTGATTTAGGAAGAAATATTGAAAATGATAACGAGATAATAGTTAGTGGTAGTAAGAATAATTGGTATTTGAGTGATGGAGATAAAATATTAGACAAAGAACTTAATATTGAAGGAATATATAATAGTGATGGAAGTGAGTATAAAGTAAAGATCGTAGGTATTTCTTATGATGAGTCTAGAGAATATGAGTTAGATTTTTATATGAGTAGTACATTAATAAATAAATTTAATAAAACTTTGATTAATAGATTTAGTAAGATGTCATTTTTATTTAATGATAAGTTAGTTAATTATGATTATGTGTCTAGTGATATGTTAGTAGCTAGTGATAAAGTACCTGAAGGAACAGCATTTATTAGTGAAAATGATAGTTATAATTGTAAGAAGGGTAATTGTAAAAAGACTAATTTAGAAGTATCATTAACAAATCAAAAATTTACTAATAAAATAGATTTAACTATTACTAATGAATATAATAAGAGCAATATTAAGAGATTATTAGGTATAGATTATAATGAGCATTCTAATTCTATTTATGTAAATCAAGCAGATTATGATAAGTTATATGATATGAACAGTTATCAATCTAGTGTGTTTATTAAAGATTATAAAGAAAAAGATAGTGTTATTAATACATTAAAAGATATGGGATTTGATACTTTCTATCTTAAAGATGGTTTATATATATCTACAATGGTAGGTGTTCTTAGAATAGCAAAATTATTAGTTATGGTTGCTTTGATAGTAGTTTTATTCTTTATAAGTTATTTTGTAATTAAGTTAATACTTAAATCTAGAAATATTTACTTTAGTATTATAAGAATGCTTGGTAGTAGTATTAGAACAACTAAAAGATTATTAGATATAGAATTGTTAACAATTACTAATTTAATGTATTTGATTTATATTACTTTCTTAGAATTAGTTAAACATAATGTTATAGCTAGTGGTATGAAAGATACATTGAGTTATTTAGGATTAAAGGAAAATATAATTATTTATGTTATTTTAATAGTTATGACATTCTTATTAAGTGCTAAGTATGCTAGAAAGATATTTACTAATAGTTCTATGAGTGTTTATAGGAGTGAGGTGTAATATGATTAAGTTAATTAATGTTAATAAGTATTTTAATAGACATAGAAAAAGTGAAATACATGTTATAGATAATACTTCTTTAGAGTTACCTGACAATGGATTAGTTACATTTTTAGGTGAAAGTGGATGTGGTAAAACAACTCTTTTAAACGCTATAGGTGGTTTAGATAAAGTTAATAAAGGTAAAATAATTATTGATGGAGAAAAGATAACTGGTAGAAGTATAAATAAAGTTGATAAGATAAGAAGTTTAAAGATAGGTTACATATTTCAAGATTATAATCTTATAGATAATATGACTGTTTTTGATAATGTTGCTTTAGCACTTAAAATGAATGGTTTAAAAGATAAAACTGAAATAGAAAAAAGAGTTAATTATGTTTTAGAACGTGTTGGAATGTATAGATATAGAAAAAGACTTGCTAATATGCTTAGTGGAGGAGAAAGACAAAGAGTTGGAATTGCAAGGGCTATTGTTAAGAATCCTAAGATTATTATTGCAGATGAACCTACTGGTAATTTGGATAGTAAGAATACTTTAGAAATAATGAATATAATTAAATCAATTTCTAAGGAAAGATTAGTAATTTTAGTAACACATGAAAAAGATATTGCTGAATTTTATTCAGATAGAATATTGCATATACAAGATGGTAAAGTTATTAGTGATGAAAAAAATGATGTTCCAAGTGATCTAGATTATAGATTAGATGGTAAGATTTATTTAAAAGATATTAAAAATAAAGAAACTGTTAATAAAGATAATTTAAAGATAAATTATTATAATGATAATAATGAAAAAATTGAATTAGATATTGTTCTTAAGAATGGTAATATTTATATAAATAGTAAGACTAATGAAAAGGTTGAAGTTCTTAATAATGAATCTACTGTTGAATTTGTGGATGAACATTATAAAAAGATAGATAAAAGTATATATGAAAATTATAAATTTGATTTAGATAGTGTAAGTGATAAGAATTATAAAGTTAGATATTCAAGTATATATAATCCAATTACTTCTTTAGTTACAGGTATAAAGAAAGTATTGAATTATAAAGCTGTGAAAAAAGTGTTATTGTTTGGTTTTGTATTGAGTGCGATGTTTATAACATTTAGTGTATCAAGTATACTTGCTTCATTAAAAGTGGATGAAAAGAACTTTTTAACATATAATAAAAATTATTTATTAGTTAATGATAAACAGGTGTCTTTGGATGATTTTGTTAAATATAGTGATAATGAAGATATAAAGTATGTTATACCAGGAGAATCTATTGTGACATTTATATTGAGGTTTAATAAGTATTATCAAACTTTTAATAGTAGTGTTAGTTTAACTGGATCTATGACTGATAAAAGTTATTTGAGTGAAAATGATATTATATATGGTAGAAGTATTAGTGAATCTAATGAAATAATTGTTGATAAATTTATTATAGATAAAGTGATAAATGAGGACTATAATCCTAAGATGGCTGGATATGGTAAAGCAATTGATTACATTAATCAAGTTGTTAGTTTAGGTGGTGTTAAAGATTATACTATAGTAGGTATATCTGATACTGGAGAGCCAAATATTTATGTTAGTGATAGTGAATTTTATACAATTATAGATAATAGTAAAGAAGATTTTTATTCATATGATGAAGAAAGTACTGTTGTTGATTATAATTTAGTAAGTGATTTTACTTTGGTTAAAGGTAGAATGCCAGAGAATGCTTATGAAGTAATAATTAATAATGATTTAAGTGATACTTATAAATTAAATAAAACAATAGATACAAAAATTAATGATACTAAACTTACTGTTGTTGGTTATTACACAAGTTTAAGTAATGTTAATAAATATTTAGTTGGGCCAGAAACAATAAGAATAAAGGTTATAACTTCTACAAGTAATGTGAGTGTTTATACTGAAAATAAAGAAGCAGTAACAAAATATTTTAAAGATAATGATATAAATGTAGAGGATTCTTATAAGAAGAGTAAAGATGTTTATATGGCTAATATTAGAGATAGTTTGAATAGTAAGTTATTATTTAGTGGAATTATTTTAGTTGTTTCGTTAGTGGAAATTTTCTTGATGATTAGAAGTAGTTTCTTATCTCGTGTTAGAGAAGTTGGTATTTTAAGAGCTATTGGATTTAAAAGAAGAGATATTTATAAGATGTTTGGTGGTGAAATAATTGCGATTACATTGCTTGCTAGTACACCTGGATATTTAATAATGAGTTATATATTGTATCAATTAGCAAAGATGCCTTATGTAAGTAGTTATATTGAATTTAGTCCAATTATGTTGATTGTAAGTTATGTTTTAATATTAATGTTTAATTTAGTATTTGGATTAATACCGGTTTATAGAACAATTAGTAAAAGGCCTGCAAGAATATTAAGTAGAAATGATGCATAATCATTTCTATTTTTTACATAATAGCGAGTTATCGACCATTTTAAGGGTATACATATCAATTTTGGGCGATAACTTATTTTTCTTTGTATAAAAATGTTTGTCTAAGTGTTGACTTTTAATTCAAAATAGGGTATCATTTAGAAGTAATCAGGCAAATGGAGTGATACTCAAGTGGTTGAAGAGGCGCCCCTGCTAAGGGTGTAGATCGGGAAACTGGTGCGAGAGTTCAAATCTCTCTCACTCCGCCAATTATAAAATTAACTCCTTAATGGAGTTTTTTCTTTATATTTTAATAAAAAAATGATATAGTTAATTCATGAAAGAAAATAGTTACATTAAAGGAAATATAGTTAAAATATTATATGAAAGTTCTACTGGTTATAAAGTAGGACTATTTAAAGTGAAAGAATCTAGTGATGATGTAAAAGAATTTTTGAATAAGACTATGACATTTACTGGTAATTTTATGCCTCTTAATAATGAAATAACTTATATTTTTAAAGGTAATTTGATAAATCATGCTAGGTTTGGAATACAGTTTAATGTAACAAGTTATGAATCTGTTATACCAAGTGATACTGATGGAATAATAATGTATTTATCTAGTGGTATATTTAAAGGAATAGGACCAAAAACCGCTAAAGTAATTGTAGATACTTTTGGTGAAGAGACTATAAATGAAATAAAGAATGGTAATTCTGTTTTATCTAGATTAAAGGGTATGAATGAGAAGAAAGCAAGGGAACTTACTAAGAAAATATTAGAATATGATAAAGATCAAGAATTGATTATAGAATTTAATAAATTAGGTTTTACTACTGAAGAGTGTTTAAAAATTGTTAATAAATATAAAGATAGATGTTTTGATATTATAGAAAATAATATATATATGTTAGAAAGTGATATTAATTTTATAAAGTTAGATAAAGTTTTTTTAACTAATCATGATGAATTTGAATATGTTAGGATTGATGCTTTAATTAAATATTCAATTAAAAATCTTTGTTATACAACTGGGGATACTTTAGTTACTAGAGAAAGTTTATATTTAGAGATGAATAAATATTTTAGTACTAATTTAGATAGTAAATTGTTTTTAGATAGGCTTAATGATTTGATTGTTTGTAAAACTGTTATAGAGGTGGATGAATTTATTACTTTAAATATGTTTTATGAAACTGAAGTTGAAATTGCTGATACTATAAATTATTTAAATAAAATTAAACCAACTTTTAATAAAGATGATATAGATGATTATATTAATAAGTATCAAAAAGAAAATAATATTACTTTTAATAATTCTCAAATAGAAGCGATTAAAGGAAGTTTACTAAATAATCTATTTATTATTACAGGTGGACCAGGTACTGGTAAAACCACTATTATTAAAGCAGTAGTGGATATTTATGAAAAATTATGTGGTGATATTGAACTTAAAGATATTACTCTTCTAGCGCCTACTGGAAAAGCTAGTAAAAGAATAACTGAAAGTGTACATAGAAAGTCTAGTACTATTCATAAGTTCTTAAAGTGGAATAAAGAAACTAAGGAATTTAGTGTTAATAGATTTAATCCTGTAGATACTAGGTTAGTCATAATAGATGAATTTAGTATGGTAGATATATTTTTATTTAATAGTTTATTAGATGGTTTAACAAGTAAAGTAAAATTAATTCTAGTGGGGGATGCTAATCAATTGCCTAGTATTCAACCAGGAAATATATTGGCTGATTTACTTAGTGATAAAAATTTACCAGGAATATATTTGACAGATATTTATAGAACTAAAAAGGAGTCTTATATAATACCACTTGCGGTGGATATAAAAAATAGAAAAGTTTTTGAAAGTTTTCCTACTAATTATGAAGATTTTAAATTTTTTTCAGTACCAGATATACAAATTAAATCTTATTTAACTACAATTTTTAAACATGCTAGAGATAAGAATATGTCTACAGAAGATTTTCAAGTTTTGATTCCTATGTATAAGGGAGAAAATGGAATAGATAATATTAATAATTTAATGCAATCTATATTTAATCCTGAATCTATCATGAAAAAAGATATTGTTATTAGAGATGTAACTTATAGAGAAGGAGATAAAGTTATTCAATTAGTTAATGATGTTGATAATAATATATTTAATGGAGATACTGGATATATTAAAAGAATTATTATGGGTAAGAATCCTCTTATTGAAATAGATTATAATGGTAATATAGTATCCTATAAAAAAGGTAAGTTTGATGAATTTACTTTAGCTTATGCAATAAGTGTGCATAAAAGTCAGGGAAGTGAATATGATAATGTAGTGGTGGTTTTGCCTTCTAATATGAAGAGAATGCTTTATAATAAACTTATTTATACAGCTGTTACAAGAGCTAAAAAGAGTTTAATTATTATTGGAAATATAGATAGTTTAAATTATGCTGTTAAAACTGAATATAGTGTATATAGAAATACAGCTTTAAAGAAAATTTTAGGTATAAATTAAGTAATTTAGTGAATAATAATACTGAAGGAGAGTGTTATTATGAATTTTATGAAAAATATGGCTTTTATGATCGGTGGCGTAGGTGTTGGATATTGTGTTTCTAAATATGGAAAAGATATTAAAAAAGCCATGAAAAAAGGTAAAAAAGAAGTAATGAAAACTATCGAAGATTTTGAAAATATGTAAACTCTAAGTATATTAGAGTTTATTTTTTGTAAAGTGTTTACAAAAGTAATTGAATTTAATAATTTACATGGTAGAATATAGTTAGATGGGTGAAGAAATATGAATAATAAAAAAGAAAAATTAGATATAGAAGGTGTTAATGAGATAGTTAAGACTGGAAGTAAAATATTAAATTTATTTTATGTAGTAATGGTATTTTTAATTATAATGGGTGTTATTTTTCTATGTAAAATACTTAATATTTTTCCTATATTATTTACTATATTGTCAGTCATTAGTCCATTCTTTTTAGGTTTTATAATTGCATGGCTTTTAAATCCGATTGTTAATAAATTAAATGAGAAAGGTATGAGAAGAGGATGGGCAGTTGCTTTAGTATATTTAATGCTTGTAATTTTGATATATTTATTTTGTTTGGCAATTATTCCAGCTTTAGTAGATCAACTTAATGAAATGGCTAAGACAGCACCTGAATTATTACTTAATGTTAAAGATTTAATTAATAATATATTTGTAAAACTTAGTAATGGTACAAATATAGATATGACTAATGTTAAAATTCAATTTATGAATTATTTAGAAGATTTTTCTAAGAATTTAACTACTGATTTACCAAGTAAAATAGTTTCTATAGTACAAGGGTTAATTAGTGGAGTTGGTAAATTTTTAGTAGGAGCAGTTATTGGATTCTACTTATTGATGAATTTTAATAATGTTACTAAGTTCTTGATTAATATGGTTCCTAAGAAATTTAAAGGTGATTTTGAAAAATTAACAAGTAATATTAGTGAAGTTTTATTTGGATTTGTAAATGGAACTTTCTTAGATTCATTAATTTTGTTAATTATAAATATAATAGGTTTTTCATTGATTGGACTTAATGCACCAGTGTTATTTGCAGTATTCTGTGTAGTTACAAATATTATTCCTTATGTGGGACCTTATATTGGTGGTATACCTGCGATTTTAGTTGGGTTTACACAAAGTCCATTAATAGGAACTTTAATATTGGTATTCATAGTAGCAACTCAAAGTATTGAAGGAAATTTCTTACATCCAATTATTATGGGAAGAAAGATGGACTTACATCCAGTAACTATAGTAATTTCATTGTTGATATTTGAACACTTCTTTGGTATAATGGGTATGGTTGTTGCGACACCAGTGGTTGCAGTATTAAAAGTAATATATGTATTCTTAGATGAAAAATTTGATTTCTTCGGATACAGTAAAGAGAAAAGCGTTAAAAAAGAAATAAGTAAAGTAAGCAATGCTAAATAGAGAACTCTTGGTTGGTGGAAAAGAGAAGTATCTTATTTGAAAGCTATTCTTTGAGTGCTATAATAATAGCCGGGTTCGCCCGTTAGAGAAATTAAGTTAAATAAGGATGGTACCACGTTTCTTCGTTCCTTGGAGAGATGTGGTTTTTTCTTTAAATAATTAAGTTAATGTTTTTAGAGAGGAGAAAAGTTAATGGAATTAAGAAATGAAGATGCATTAATAATAATATTTAGTGGTAAGGCCAGAAGTGGTAAAGATACCGCGATGAATATTATTAGAGAAAAATATGAAGAAGATAATAAAAAGGTTATTAATCTTCAATTTAGTAGTTATATTAAAGAGTATGCTAAAAGAATTAGTAATTGGGATGGAACGGATGAAACAAAACCAAGGGAGTTACTTCAAGAATTGGGTACTGATATTATTAGAAATAAGATAGATAAATATTTTTTTATTAATAGAATAATAGATGATATTAAAGTATATAGTTATTTCTTTGATATTATTATGATAAGTGATGCTAGATTTCCTGAAGAAATAGAGACTGTTAAAAAGCAATTTAAAAATACTATAAGTATACATATTAATAGACCTGATACAAACATTTTAACTGATAGACAAAAACTACATATTACAGAAACGGCTTTAGATAATTATAGTAATTATGATTATGTAGTTAATAATGATGGAACAATTGAAGATTTGGAAAGTAAGTTAGATAATTTATATAAAAGTTTATAAAGGAGAGATGAAAAATGAATTTAAAAGATTTATATATTGATTTTTTTGTAAGTAAAGGACATAAACAAATACCGAGTGCGCCAGTGGTGCCTGAAAATGATCCAAGTGTATTATTTAATACTGCAGGTATGCAACCATTAATTCCATATTTAATGGGAGAACCACATCCATATGGAACTAGGTTAGTTGATTATCAAAAGTGTGTTAGGACTAATGATTTGGATTCTATTGGAGATACAACACATCATACATTCTTTGAAATGCTTGGAAACTGGAGTTTGGGAGATTATTTTAAAGATGAAAGTATTTCTTGGAGTTTTGAATTTTTAACGAAAGTTTTAAATATACCTGTTGATAGATTAGCAGTAACTGTATATGCTGGAGAAGATAATATTCCTTTTGACGAAGTGAGTTATAATAAATGGCTAAGTTTAGGAATACCTAAAGAAAGAATTGCGAAAACTACTCAAGATAATTTTTGGATTGCTGGTGCTTCAGGACCATGTGGACCTGATACTGAAATATTTTATTTTAGAAGTACTGATGATATTCCTGAAGTGTTTGATCCAGAAGATGATAGATGGGTTGAAATATGGAACAATGTATTTATGGAATTTTATAAGGATCAAGATGGAAATATAACAGAATTACCTAAGAAGAATGTTGATACAGGTATGGGATTTGAGAGAACAACAGCGGTACTTGAAGGAGTTTTAGATAACTATGAATCTAGTGTATGGAAAGATGTTATCGAACTAATAAGTGAAATATCAAATAAGTCTTATAAGGGTAATGAAGAAAGTATGAGAATTATTGCTGATCATATTCGTACTTCTGTATTTATTAGTGCTGATCCTGCAGGTATAAAACCAAGTAATACTGATCAGGGTTATATTTTAAGAAGATTAATTAGAAGAGCAATCAGACATGCTAAAAAATTAGAAATTGATATAAATAGTGATTGGGAGCAAAGAATAGCACTACTTATAATATCAAAATATAAAAAGTATTATAGTGAATTAGAACAAAATGAAAGTATTGTTTTAGAAGTATTAAAAAATGAAAAAGAAAAATTTAATAAGACATTAGAAAAAGGATTAAGAGAATTTTCTAAAGTTAGCAATAAAGATATTGATGCTACAACTGCATTTCATCTTTATGATACATATGGATTTCCAATTGAACTTACTTTAGAACTTGCTGATGATGCTGGAATTAAAGTTGATGTTGAAGGATTTAAGGAAAAATTTAAAGCTCATCAAGAATTATCTAGAACTGCAAGCGCAGGTAAATTTAAGGGTGGACTAGCTGGTAATAGTGAGATAGAAACTAAATATCATACTGCTACACATTTATTAAATGCAGCACTTAAGTTAGTAGTTGGACCTGACGTTCATCAAAAAGGTAGTAATATAACTGATGAAAGAATGAGATTTGACTTTTCATGTGATCATAAATTAACTGATGAAGAAAAAACTAAAGTAGAAGATTTAGTTAATGAGTGGATTAAAGAAGGTATAGATGTTACAGTAGAAGAAATGTCTAAAGATGAAGCTATTAAAAGTGGTGCAGAATGTATGTTTATAGAAAAATATCCTGATATAGTAACTGTTTATTCAATAGGTAATATTTCAAAAGAATTGTGTGGTGGACCACATGTTAAAAATACAAGTGAGTTAGGTCATTTTAAAATTAAAAAAGAAGAAGCATCAAGTGCTGGTGTAAGAAGAATAAAGGCTGTGTTAGAATAATGAGTATATTTGATTTAACGCTAACTGAATTAGAAAATATTTTAGTTACAAATGGTTTTAAGAAATTTAATGCTACTCAGGTATTTGAAGGTGTTTATAAAAAAAGAGTAAAATCATTTGATGAAATTACAAATATAAGTAAAGATTTAAAAGAGTTTTTAAATAATAATT
Source organism: uncultured Bacilli bacterium (assembly GCA_934096405.1). Taxonomy (GTDB): domain Bacteria; phylum Bacillota_I; class Bacilli_A; order RF39; family UBA660; genus CAKOLN01. The sequence continues at coordinate 20,311 of CAKOLW010000013.1, read as the reverse complement.
ATTCATTGAAATATTTAAATATTGTTGATGAATTATCTAGTGATGATACAAATAAATATTTATTAGAAGTTAAAGATAGTTTTGTTGAATGTGTTTTAATGAAACATGATTATGGTAATAGTTTATGTATTAGTACTGAGATAGGTTGTAATATGGCTTGTGCATTTTGTGAAAGTGGTAAACTTAAGAAAATTCGTGGACTTACTGTTAGTGAAATAGTGTTACAAGTTTTAACAATTGAAGAAAAAGAAAATATAAGAATAAGTAATATTGTTTTTATGGGAATAGGAGAACCTTTTGATAATTATGATAATATAATAAAATCAATAAATATATTAACTTGTCCAAAAGGTATAGATTTAGGTAGTAGAAAAATTACTGTTAGTACATGTGGTCTAGTACCTAAAATTAAAGAGTTTGCTGATACTCCTGGACAAGTAAATTTAGCAATTAGTTTACATGCATCTAATGATTCAACTAGAAATAAATTGATGCCTATAAATAAAGTCTATCCAATAAAAGAAGTTATTAATGCGATTGATTATTATATTAATAAAACTAATAGAAAAGTTACAATTGAGTATATTTTATTAGATGGAATAAATGATAGTGTGGAAAATGCACTTGAGTTAGTTAATTTGTTTAAAGGTAAATTAGTGTATATTAATTTAATTCCTTATAATAGTACTAGTAGTGGTTTTAAAAGAAGTGATAAAGAAACTATAAGTAAATTTTTTGATACGTTAACTAAGAATGGTATTAATGTACAAATGAGAAGAGAAATGGGTAAAAATATAAAAGGAGCTTGTGGACAATTAAGAGCAAGTTATGAGGTAAAAGATAACTAGTTGTTATCTTTTTAAATTGGTAAAATAAAAATTAAATATGTTCATATAATTAATTGGTGATATGTATGTTAAATAATATAAGTACATACTTAAGAGATTTAGATTATAGGGTTACTTTACTTAAAAATGGATTACATGTTTTAAATTATAAATCTATAATAGATATTACTTCTAATATTATAATGTTTAAAGTGAATGATAGGTTATTTAAAGTTAATGGTAAGAATATGATACTAAAAGAATTAGATAAAAAAGAATTTTTAATAACTGGTGTTATAGAAAGTGTGACAATAAATGGATAAATCTCTTTTAGTAGTTAAAGTAACTATGAAATATAATGAACTTTTAAGAATATTATTAAGACTTGATATATCGTATAAAGACTTAGTTATGAATGGGGATAATATAGTTTTTAAAATATCTAGTGAAGATTATAAAAAATTTAAATTATATTATAAAGATATTAAAATAGTAAGAAAATTAGGTATTAATGGTGTTAAATCTTTTATAAAAAAACATTATATTTTACTTTGTTCATTTATATTTACTTATATTATTTTAATACTTTTGTCTAATGTTATATTTGATGTAGAAATAGTTAGTAATAATTATGAACTTAAGAGAGTAATTAATTTATATTTAGAAGAAAATAATATTAAGAAACATAAATTTGTTAAGAGTCATAAAGAAATAGAAAGTATAAAGAAAAAGATATTAGAAAATAATAAAGATACTTTAGAGTGGATAGAGATAGAGAGAGTTGGTACTAAATATATAGTTAATCTTACAGAAAGAATTATTAATGAAAATAAAACTACTGAAGAAAAGAAAGATCTTGTTGCTAAGAAAGATGCTTTGATTAAATATTTAATTATTAAAAGTGGTACTGGTGTAAAAGAAGTAAATGAGTTAGTTAAAAAGGGAGATATTATTATAACTGGTAATATTATAAAAAATGAAGAAGTCATTGATAGAGTTAATGCAAATGGTAAAGTATATGGTGAAACTTGGTATACAGTTAATACTACAGTACCTTATAAACATGTTGATTATGAAAAAACTGGTAAGATAGTTAATCATGTGTATTTAAGTATATTTGGTCATAAGTTTACACTTTATGGAAAGTATGATACTAAAAATGAAATAGTAAGTTCTAAAGTATTAATAGATAAACCATATTTATTTTTTAAAGTTATTAAAGATAGAAAAGAAATATATAATTATGTTACTCACACATTAACTGAAGAAGAGGCATATAAAGAAGCGATAAAGAGAAGTGAAAGAGTTATAAAAGATAAATTAGCAAGTGATGAATACATAATAGATAAAAAAGTTTTGAAAAATAATAAGTATAGTAGTAAAATAGAAGTAGAGATATTTTATAAAGTTTATGAAAATATCGGTGAATACAAAGAACCAGAAATTATAGAATAATAAGAGGAGTTATATATGGTAAAAGAGACATTTTTTGAATTACTTAGTACAACATGGCCTACGCTAGTTATATTTTTAGTAATAGTTATTATTATGAGATATTTTTATATAAGGAATAATGGTAAAAAATTTATATTACATGAAGAGTTGCTTTTATTACTTTTTATTACTTATATTTTATTACTATTTGAATTAGTTACATCTAGAGATGTTTGGTTAAGTGGTACTAATTTAATACCTTTTAAAGAGATATTAAGGTATCCTGTAGGAAGTACTAATTTCTATAGACAAGTAATTGGAAATATAGTGTTATTTATACCATTTGGTTTTTTTGCTAGTTATTATACTAAAACTAATAGATTAGGTACTATCGCTTTTATAACGTTCTTAGTTAGCTTAACTATAGAAGTTGTTCAAAAGTATATTGGAAGAAGTTTTGATGTTGATGATATAATACTTAATGTAGTGGGTGGAATATTAGGTTTCTTAATATTTGTGGCATTAGATGCAATTAAAAGAAAACTACCTAAATTTTTGCAGAGAGATGGATTTTATAATTTCTTATCAATATTGTTAGTAATATTAGTGGCTTTGTATTTAACAGGAATAATTAAGTTGTGGTGAATAGAATGGAATATGAATTAAGTAATTTAACAGATGAAACAGTAGATACAACTAACATGGAAAGAGTAATTGATGAAGTAAGTAGAGAACTTAAAGTAAAGAATGGGCTTGTTAGTTTTGTATTTGTTGATAATAAGAAAATTAGAGAAATCAATAAGGAATATCGTGGGATAGATAGAGAAACTGATGTAATTAGTTTTGCTTTTATGGATGAAGATATTAATCCTGATACAGATTATACTAATTATGGAGAAATATATATTAGTTTAGAGAAAACTTTAAGTCAAAGTTTAGAATATGGTCATTCATTTGATAGGGAATTATGTTTTTTAACAGTACATGGTTTATTACATTTACTTGGATATGATCATATGACTAAGGAGGATGAGAAAGTTATGTTTTCTCTTCAAGACAAGATATTAAATAAATTAGGTATAGAAAGGTAATTATGAAAGATAAATTAAGTGAATTATTGAAAAATAGTTATGCACCTTATTCAAATTATCACTTTGCTTGTATAGTTGAAACTAAAAATGGTAATTTGTATGAGGGAGTAAATGTTGAAAATGCGAGTTTTGGTGCGACAGTGTGTGCTGAAAGAAATGCTATATTTAATGCAGTTAGTCATGGAGAAAAGGAATTTTCTGCATTATATTTGATGAGTGATAAAGATAATATTTTATATCCATGTAATTTGTGTAAACAAGTTATGTTAGAGTTTTTTGATAAAGATGTAATATTTAATATTATGAATAAAAATGGAGATTCTAAAGTTTTAACTTTTGATGAATTAATGAGAACAACATTTAGTAGGGATGATATGGAATGAGAAGTGGATTTGTAAGTTTAATTGGTAGGCCTAATGTTGGAAAGAGTACATTACTTAATAGATTAGTTGGAGAAAAGATTGCTATTACGAGTGATAAACAAGGGACAACAAGAAATTTAATACAAGGAGTTTATACTAAAGATGATACACAAATAGTATTTGTTGATACTCCAGGAATACATAAGCCTGTTCATAAACTTGGTAATAAACTAAATTATCAGGCTTACTATAGTGCTAATGATGTTGATGTAATAGCGCTTGTAATGGATGCTAGCGAAAGTATAGGTAAAGGAGATATGTTTGTAATAGATAAACTTGTGAATGTTACTACTCCTGTAATACTTGTACTTAATAAGATAGATAAATTAAATAATGAAGAGATATTAAAGAAAATAGATGAAGTTAAGGATTTATATAGCTTTGCTGAAATAGTACCTGTAAGTGCTAGTCATAATGATAATGTAGAAAGACTAATAAGTGTTTTGAGTAAATATTTAAATGATACAGTAAAATATTTTCCTGATGAAGAGAAAACTAGTAGTCCAATGGAATTTAGACTAGCAGAAATTGTTAGAGAAAAAATATTAGAATTAACCAATGATGAAGTACCTCATTCAGTTCATACTTTAGTAAGTGATATAACAGAAGATGATAAAACGATAAATGTTTATGTGGATATTATTGTTGATAGAGAAGCATTAAAGAAAATTATTATTGGTAAAAAAGGATTAATGCTAAAAGAAATAGGTATGCGTGCTAGAACAGATATGGAAAAATTACTTGGTAAACAAGTATATTTAGAACTTTATGTTAAGACTTTAAAGAAGTGGAGAGATAAAGAAAAATACCTAAATGAATTAGGTTTTAATGAATTGTAAAAATTGATGAATAAAATTCTAAGTTTTGTCACAATATTAAGTAGGTGATAAAATGACTAAAAAGGAATTATGGGAAAAATTTAAAGAAAGTGGAAAAATAGAAGATTATTTAGAATACAAGAAAGAGAAGTAATATGGAAATAATTAGCATAGAAGGAATTGTCATAAGTTCTTTAAAGTATGGAGAAAATAGTAAAATACTTAATATACTTACTAAAGATAAAGGTATTATAGGTGTTATTAGTAAAGGTGCTTTGAAGGAAAAGAGTAAACTTAGAAGCGTTAGTGATAATTTCACTTATGCTATTTTTCATTTGTATTATAAAGAGAATAAAATGAGTACACTTATTAGTGGTGATGTTATTAATTATTTTCTTAATATAAGAACTGATATAGAAAAGCTTGGTGTATTTAATTATTTAACTGAATTAACTAGAGATGTTTATAAAAGTTCTAGTAGTAGTGATATTTACGATATTTTTATATCGGCTATTTTGAAAATAGAAGAAGGATTTGATCCTAAGATAATATCTAATATAGTGGAAGTAAAATATTTGGATTTTTTAGGTATAGGTTTAAATTTAGATGGATGTGTAGAATGTGGTAGTACTAGTGTTGTGAGTTTAAGTCATGCTAAGGGAGGTTATATTTGTTATAGGCATCGTAAAGATGAACCATTATATGATGCAAGTTTTTTAAAGTTAATAAAAGCATATTATTATATAGATATTAGTAAGATAAGTGAATTAAATTTAAAAGCAAAAACTGTAAATGAAATAGATAACTTTTTAGATATGTATTATAGAGACTATTCTGGTCTTTACTTAAAGAGTAAAAATTTCTTTAAGAATATTAAAAAATAACTACGAATTTTTCGTAGTTACTTTTTCTTCTTTAACCAAATCATCCAAACTTACTTCAAGGACTGTGGCAATTTTATAAAGTGTAAAGACAGAAAAACCACTTTTACCAAAACTAGTTTCAATTCTTCTAACAAAGTCATAGGATAACTCTGCATAAAGAGCTAATTCTTCTTGAGTTAATCCTCTTTGTTTTCTATATTTTCTTATATTTTTTGCAATAGTGCCTTTTAGGTTTGGATTGAAGTTATAAAACTTTTCATCTTTTTTCATCTCATCCCACCTAATGAAATCTTAACATTAGTTTAGAAAAATCTTCGTGACCTGTATATACCGATTTTACCATTTTTTACCAAAAAATTAATTAGTTTACACTTGTTTAGTAGAAAATTAAGTACATATTTGCATTAAGTGCTATAATTATATATGAATAGTTAACAAAGTGCAACTTATAATTTATTTAAATAAATTAGTTACTAAATTATAATTATGGTAGGTGGTAAAATGAAGAAAAGAAAAATAAGATTAAGAAAACAACCAGTTATATTTTTAATAGTGATAATTGTTATTATTATATATTTGTTATCTAATAAAAAGATTAAATTAGAGGTGGAACCAATAAATCAATATCCTGATTTTCCAACTGGATGTGAAAGTGTTTCATTATATATGTTATTAAAATATTACAATATAGATGTTAGCATTGATGATATAATAGATGAATTACCTAAAGGCCCTCTTCCTTATGGAGATGGAGATATATTGAAAGGAGCAAATCCAGAAAAGGAATTTGTTGGTAGTCCTTTAGATAAAGATTCATATGGAGTATTAAATGAACCTATTAGAGTAACGGCTAATAAATTTAAAGATGGTGCTAAAACTAAAACTGGTGCTACTATTAATGATATTAGAAAAATACTTAAATCTGGGAATCCAATGATTGCTTGGTTTACTACTAATTTAGATGAAGGAATTGTGTATAAAGAAAAATGGTTAGATTATGAAACTGGAGAAATTGTTAAATGGCCTAGTTATGAACATGCAATTTTAATAAATGGTATAAATAAAAAATATATTTATTATAATGATCCAAATACTGGTACTGAAAAGAAAATAGATATTAAAACTTTTAAAAAATTTTTTAATCAATTGGATGAAAGAATAGTGTATTATGAACAGTAAAAAAAGCGATGATCCCGACCATAACAGGGAATTAAAAAAGTAAACTAGAGAGCACGCTTTAGTTTTGTTTTATTTACATGTTTCTTTATCAAGACAAAAACCTAAACATTTTAATAAGGAATACAATAGAAATTAATTAACTAATTTCTATTGTATTTTATATTTAAAAGTAATATAATACTCTAGTTTTTTGGAGAGGAGATTAAAAATGGAAAAAATATTAATATTTGGACATAATAATCCTGATACAGATTCAGTAACTGCATCTATTACTTTGGCTAACCTTAAAAGAAAATTAGGAATGAATGCTGAAGAAAGAGTATTAGGAGATATAAATAAAGAAACTAAATTTGTATTAGATTATTTTAATGTAAAAGAACCTAGATATTTAAATGATACTAAATTAAGAATTAAAGATATGGATTATAGGAAGAATTGCTATATAAATGAATACTCTTCTATAGAAGATACCTATAAATTTATGTTAGATAAAAATACTACTGGTGTACCAGTAGTAGATAATAATAAAAAGTTTATTAATTTAGTAACTGCTAAAGATATATTAAAAAAAATTATATATTCAAATGATACAACATTAATAACTAGTTATGATAACTTGTTAAAAACTTTAAATGGTGAAGAAGTAGTAAGAATAAATAATGAAATAGAAGGAAATATAGTAGCGGCTGCTTTTGCACATTCTACATTTGAAAATAATATTACTTTAACAAATGATGATATTATTATTGTGGGAGATAGACATTATATAATAGATTTAGCTATAAAATCTAAAATTAAATTACTTATAATAATAGGAGGTAATGAAATAAAAAAAGAACATATAAAATTAGCTAAGAAAAATAAAGTTAATATTATTAAAACTAATTTAAATACTTTTGAGACTTCTAGAATTATATTAAATAGTAATTATATAAAGAAATTATGTGATAAAGATAATCCATATGTTATACATGAAAAGGATAGTTATGATGACTTTATGGATATGAGTAAAAATTTATTAGTTGATAATTATCCAGTTGTAGATAAAAATGGTATATGTAAAGGTTTACTTAGAAAAAGTGAATTACCTAAAAGTAATAAAAGAAAAGTAATATTAGTTGATCATAATGAAATAGAACAAAGTGCTGTTGGATTAGATGAAGCTGAAATAATAGAGATAGTAGATCATCATAAAATTGGAAGAGTTAGTACTAATATGCCTATTAATTTTAGAAATATGACAGTGGGTAGTACTAATACAATTATTTATCAAATGTATAATGAAAATAAAATTAAAATATCTAAAGAAATGGCTGGATTAATGATAAGTGGTATATTAAGTGATACTTTAATATTAAAAAGTCCTACTACTACTTCTTTAGATATTGAGGTAGTTAAAGAATTAAATAAAATATGTAAACTTAAGATAAATGAATATGGTTTAGAAATGTTTAAATCTGGAACTAGTTTAGATGGTATGAATATAAATGATATACTTAATTTAGATTCTAAAACATTTAAAAATAATGATATAACATTTACTGTTAGTCAAGTATTTACTTTAAATGTAGATGAGATATTAAATAATAAAGATGAGTATTTAAATATGATAGATAATATTAAGAATGATAGTAAAGTAAATACTTATTTATTTGTAATAACTGATATTATAAATAATGGTAGTTATATTTTATTTGATAAAGATAGTATAGATGTAATAGAGAAAGCTTTTAATTTAAAGAAAGTATATGAAGGTATATTTGTAAAGAATATTGTTTCTAGAAAGAAACAAATTGTACCTCTTTTGATAGATAGTTTAGAAAGGTAAGTAAAAGTACTTGAAGAAGACTTTAGATTTTGATAAAATTAAAGAGTAAAAAGTAGAAGGAGTAAAGAACTATGGAACTAAGAGATTTCTTTCATCGTGAAACAATTGTTCGTAATGGGGGGGGTCAGTATTATTAACTAACTCTCATAGTTTTTTCATTATATTAAATTCATAGGTATCAGTCTATGAGTTTTTTTTGTTGTTTGAAAAGAGGTAGATAATATGAGAATTTTAAAAACTAAAGTTGGTTTAACTTTTACAATTATGATTTTATCTTCTATTATAATTGGATTAAGTTATGCTGCATTTGTATATACTTCAAGTAGTTATAAAGCAAGTGAATTAATGTTAGGTAATTTAATGTATGGAATAGATATTACTTCTACTGGAGGTAGTGAAACTATTAGTGGTACATCTGTAACTTTAAGTAATGGTAGTACTTCTACAGTTTTAGTTAAGATTACTAGTTTAAATCCAATAAATTCTAATTATGGATTAGATTATCAGATAACTAGTGGTAGTGGTAATATTTATTATACTAAAAGTACAGAATCATTACCTACTGGATCTATTAATGGTTATAATGATGAAACTTATTCTAAAACAATAACTGTTTTAATAGAAGCAACTAGTAATATGACAGTACAATTTAATGTTACTGGAGGGTATACTTATACAACTGATTTAACACCTGCAAGTGGTTATACGAGATTATCTCAAGTATATGTACCAAAACCAGCTTTAGCTGGACAATACTCTGAAACATTAGGTAATTTACAAAGTCAATTTACTAAAGATAGTCAGAATCAAATTAAATTTAATAGTAAAAAAATTACATTTACTAATAATTGTACTAATGCAAGCGCTAGATTTAATTATGCTAAAGGTGTTTATGAAATAAGAAATATTGGAGAGAATGCTAATTGTGATTTAGGATTTACTTCATCAAATACTGTTCAATATTTAAATAACTATGTAATAAGTTTAAATAATCAAACTGTGGGAGATGGAAAAGTAGTAAATGAAAATGGGTATAGATATGAAGGAATAAATCCAAATAATTATTTATTATATAATGGAGAACTATGGAGAATAATAGGTGTATTCGGAAGTGAAATGCATGGACAAACTGGTAATTTAGTAAAAATAATAAGAAATGATAGTATAGGTGGATTAGTATATAGTACATCAAGTGTAAACTCATGGGGAGAATCAACATTATATAATTTATTAAATCAAACAAGTGGAGGATCATATTATACAGGAGTAGATTATACAAATAAAGCAAGTGGAACATATTGTTCAAGTTATTATGGATATACACCAATAGATTGTTCATTTAGTAAGACAGGAATAAGAAGTGATTATGCAAGAGGAATGATCCAAGAGGCAAAATGGTATTCACCAGTATATGAAACAATAAGTAATGCACCAACAACATATACATATGATATAACAACTACAACAAGTAATACAGGATATATAGGACTTATGTATGCAAGTGACTATGTATATGCAGTACAAGCAAGTGATTGTGCAAGAACAATATCATTCGGCACAACTAATGTAAGGACAGATGTATTATTAACATGTGCAGGAAAGAACTGGTTAAGATTAGGGAAAATTAAATTGACAATTTCTAGGTATAACAGCAGCCATGCGTGGACTGTGTACCGCGACGGCAATGTGCTCACCAATAACGTCTTCCTTGGGGGTGCGGTTCACCCAGTCTTGTATCTCAAGTCTAGCGTGTACTATGTAAGTGGAAGTGGGTCATATGATGATCCAATAGTAATAGGAAATTAGGTGAAAATACTATGAAAAAGAAAGTAATAATAGGTGTATTAATATTAATAATAACTAGTGTAATATTATACTTCATTCCTAAAGAAGAAAAAGAGTTATATGCAATAACTGTTAATGGACAGAAAGTCAGTACTATACCATCTAATGGTAATTATGATATAATAGTTAAATGTACTAATGCAACTGGAGTATGGAACTATACAGAATGGGGAATAGATTTAACTGATGTAGGAAAAGATTATAGTTGTAATATAGCTTTTACTACTTCAAATAAAACTACATTAAATGATTATGTGATAAGTTTAAATAATCAAATAGTTGGAGATGGAATTGTAACAAATGAAAATGGATATAGATATGAAGGAACAAATCCAAATAATTATTTATTATATAATGGAGAACTATGGAGAATAATAGGAGTATTTGGAAATGAAATGCATGGTCAAACTGGTAATTTAGTAAAAATAATAAGAAATGATAGTATAGGAGGACTAGTATATAATACAACCGATTCTGTAAATTCATGGGGAGAATCAACATTATATAAGTTATTAAATCAAACAAGTGGAGGATCGTATTATGCAGGAGTAGATTATACAAATAAAGCAAGTGGAACATATTGTTCAAGCGCTAGCGTATATGCACCAATAGATTGTTCATTTAGTAAGTCAGGAATAAGAAGTGATTATGCAAGAGGAATGATACAACAAGCAAACTGGTATTCAACGGCTTACTCCTCAACAAGTAATGTACTAACAACATATGCATATGATATAAAAACTACAACAAGTAATACAGGCTATATAGGACTTATGTATGCAAGCGATTATGGTTATGCAGTACAAGCAACTGACTGTGAAAGAACAATATCATCATATAATGGAAGTACAAATGGATTAACATGTGCAGGAAAAAACTGGTTAAGACCAGGAGAATATGAATGGACGATTTCTAGGGTTTCCAGCTACTATTCGAGACTTATAAGCATCGACGGCAATGTGGGATACATGAGCGTCAGCGTTGGGTTTGCGGTTCGCCCAGTCTTGTATCTCAAGTCTAGTGTGTACTATGTAAGTGGAAGTGGGTCATATGATGATCCGATAGTGATAGGAAATTAATTATGACAAATGAAGAATTAAAGATGATGATAGGAAATAATATAAAGAAGTATAGGAAGATGAGGGGTCTTACTCAAGAAGAACTTGCTAGTTTAATTGGGTGTACTACTCCTTTAATTGGTGCATTGGAAAGTACTAAGATGTGTCAAGGTATAAGTACATTCTTTTTATATAAAATAAGTAAAGCACTTGATGTGTCTATTGATAAATTGTTTGAAAAATGTTAAATTATTAACATTTTTTGTTTAATATATGGTAAAATAAAATAGGTGATAGAAATGAGTAAAATATATATTAATCAAAAAGAGGTAATACCTAATAATAAGAAGAGTGATTTAGTTGTGTTTATATTAGAACTATTTGTAAGTGCAATAACACTTATGTTAGCTTCTTCTATATTTAAAGGATTTTATGTTGAGAATATTTATTATGCTTTAGTAACTAGTTTAGTTATTAGTATATTAAATGTATTTATTAAACCTATACTTATTTATTTTACATTACCTGTAACTATTATGAGTTTAGGATTATTGTATCCTATAGTTAATGTATTTATATTAAAAATTGCTAGTTTAATAATGGGTAAATCTTTTGTAGTAGAAGGATGGATTTTACCATTCTTTATAGCAATATTTATTAGTATAGTTACAAGTATTTTACAAAAGATAATAGTAGAAGGTTATAAAAGAGGTTAGGCATGAATCCAGTAGCGTTTACAATATTTAATTATGATATTAAATGGTATAGTGTGTTTATATTATTAGGTATATTAATAAGTTATTTGTTAATTAGTCATGAAAGTAAAAAGTTTGATATTTCTAAAGATTTTATTACTAATTTATTATTTTGGACTATTATAATAGGTATTATTGGAGCTAGACTTTATTTTTGTATATTTCATTGGGATTATTATAGTAAAAATATTGGAGAAATATTTAAGATATGGGAAGGTGGACTTGCTATTCATGGGGGTGTTTTATTAGGCGGTTTAACTCTTATATTATATTGTAAAAAATATAAAGTATCTTCACTTAGAATGCTTGATATAGTGGCTCCTTGTTTATTATTAAGTCAAGCTTTAGGTAGATGGGGTAATTTCTTTAATCAAGAAGCTTATGGTGTTGCGACAACATTAGAAAAGTTACAAAGTTTAAAGATACCTAATTTTATAATTCAAGGTATGTATATAGATGGTATTTATTATACTCCTACATTTTTTTATGAATCATTATGGTGTTTACTTGGAGTAATTATAATTATGGTAATTAGATATTTAAAATATACTAGAATAGGTTATCAAGTTTCATTTTATTTGATGTGGTATAGTGTAGGAAGATTTGTTATAGAAAGTTATAGAACTGATTCATTAATGTTAGGTTATTTTAAAGTAGCGCAGATAGTAAGTATTATTTTATTTATAGTTGGTTTGGTTATATTTTTATTACAATTAAGAAAACCTAAATTAGAAGAGTTATATAATTCTAAAGAAAAAATAGAAGTAGTTAATTTTTAGGAGGAAAAATATATGTATGATGTTATAATAGTAGGTATGGGTCCAGGTGGAATGAGTGCTGGGGTTTATGCTAAAAGAAGTGGATTGAAAACTTTAATATTAGAAAAGAAAGCACCAGGTGGGTTAATAAACATAACTAATTTAGTTGATAATTATTTAGGTTTTGATAATATTACTGGACCAGAATTATCTTATAAAATGTTTGAACATTGTAAAAATAATGGAGTAGAATATAAAATAGAAGAAGTAACTAAAATAAAAAGAGAAAAAGATAAATTCTTAATCAAAACTAATAAATCAAGTTATGAATCTAAAACTGTTATTCTTGCTGGTGGCAGACAACCTAAAAAGATAGGTTTAGAAGATAAATTAAAAAATCTTAACATAAGTAGATGTTCAATATGTGATGCACCTTTATATAAAAATAAAGTAGTATTATGTATAGGTGGAGGAAATTCTGCTTTTGAAGAAGGAATATATTTAAGTAGTTTTGCTAGTAAATTATATATAGTAACTAGAAATGAAGTAAAAGCCGATGATGAATTAGTTGAAGAAGCAAAGAAAAAAGATAATATTGAAATATATGAAAATGAATCACTTGTTGATATAGAATTGTTGAATAATCAATATAAATTAAAATTTACTAATAAAGAATTTATAGTAGATGGAATATTTAGTTATATTGGTTATCAACCAAGTACAGAATATTTAAGTAATTTAAATATTCTAACAGATACAGGTTATATTGAAACTGATGGAGTTAAAACTGTAATACCAGGTTTATATGCATGTGGTGATATAATAAAAAAAGAATTATATCAAATAATAACTGCATGTGGTGAAGGGGCTGAAGCAGCTACATTAGCTAAAAAATATATTGAAAGTTTAAATGAAAACTAGTTTTCCTAGTTTTTTTCTAGTATAATAAATTTATTGGGAGTTGATTCAATGCAAGTGTTTGGTAAGAATGTTGCTAGAGAGATATTAAATAGTAATTATAATATAAAAAATATATATTTGGTTGATAATTTTAATAATGAGGAACTTATAAACTTAATAAATAAAAAACATATTAAACCTATTATTAAGACTAATAGAGAGATGGATAAGATGACTAAAGAATTACATCAAGGAATAATAATTGATTTAGAAGATTATAAGTATCACACATTTGATGAAATAAAAAATGATATAAATAGTAATTTTATAGTTATATTAGATCATATAGAAGATCCTAGAAACTTTGGAGCAATAATAAGAACTAGTGAATGTGCAGGAGTAAATTATATAATAATACCTAATAAAAGAAGTGTTGAAATAACACCAATAGTGATGAAAACAAGTAGTGGAGCTTTAACTAATATGAAAATAGTAGAAGTAAGTAATTTGAGAAATACTATTGATAGATTAAAAGAATTAAATTATTGGGTAATTGGAACAGATGCTGATGGTACTAATTATACTGACATAGATTATAAAGGAAAAGTTGCTTTAGTTATAGGTAGTGAAGGTAATGGTTTAAAAGAAATAGTAAGAAGAAGTTGTGATGTGATTGCTAGTATTCCACTTAAAGGTAAAGTAAATAGTTTAAATGCTTCTGTGGCAGCAGGTATTATGATATATGAAGTAGTTAAATCGAGGTAGTTATGGAAGATACAGAATTACTAGAATTAATTAAAGAAAATGATGAGAATGCTTTAGAAACTTTAATTGAAAGATATAGAACAATTATAAATGTAGTTATTTCTAGATATAAGTTTGAAGCAAAATCAATTGGGTTAGATATTAAAGATTTGTATCAAGAGGGTTTAATAGGATTATTTGAAGCAATTAAAAGTTATGATGAATTTAAAGAAGCTGGATTTAAGACTTATGCTACAATTGTAGTTGAAAGAAAAATATTAGATTTAGTTAAGACTAATAAGAGATTAAAACATTTTAATTTAAATAATGCTATTTCATTAGATAGTTTATTAGATGAAGAAGATGATAGAAATTTATATGATTTATTAGAAATAGATGATATTACTCCTATAACTAAGTTAATAAGTGAGGAAGATAAAGTTTTATTAAAAAATAGTTTAACTGAGTTTGAACTTAAGGTTTATGAATTAAAGTATGAAGGAAAAAGTAATAGAGAAATTTCTGTTATATTAGATAAGAATACTAGAAGTATAGAAAATACAATACAGAGAATTAAACTTAAATTTAAGAATATTATTGATAATAATTAATGGAGGAAAGTTATGGATAAAAAAGGATTTACATTAGTAGAAATATTAGCTGTTATAGCTTTAATAGGAGTGGTATCATTGTTAATTATTCCTAATATAGTTAAAACATTTAATGATACTACTGATAAAACTATGAAAGTTCAAGAAAAAGAGGTAAGTGAAGCTGGTTTGTTGTATTTAGAAGATTTTTGTAAAAATCCTATAAATGGTAATAGATGTCCTTCTAGTTTTACTAGAAGTAGTGATTATAAATATAGTGGTACTGTTTCATTAAGTACATTAATAAGTAATAAGTATATAGAAGAAGTTACTTTAAATGAAAAGGAATGTAATGGATGTGTAGTTTTTACTGATAATAAAGCAGAAGCATATTTGATATGTGGGGATGCAGGTAATCCAGATTATAAATCTGATAGTTATAGATGTAATTAGTAAGGTTCTATTTTAAAAATGCTATAGTGAAAAATCACTATAGTTTTTTTATAAATAATTTTCATACATTTTGATAATAAAAAGCAAAAAAAATAACCGGCAAAATAACCGGCAAAATAACCGGCAAAGTACTAGCGAAATTGCAAATTATTTGATAAAATATATTTATAATATTCGGAGGTGTAATATGATTAAAACAATGGAAAATTCGAGAGTTGAATTTAAAATAAAATTAGTTGATGATTTAGAAGAATCTGTTATTGGATTTTTAAATAGTAAAGAAGGAGGTATTATTTATTTAGGAGTAAACGATAAAGGCAAAGTTATAGGGTTAAATAATAATTTGGATTTATTACAGAGAAAAATTAAGGATAGGATTATTTCTAATATTGAACCATCAACTTTAGGATTATTTGATATTGAGGTATTAAATGATAATGAGAAAAAGTATTTAAAACTTACTATAGCAAGAGGTTTAGAAAAGCCTTATCATTTAAAAGGTATGGGAATGACTCCTGATAGTTGTTTTATAAGAGTAGGAAGTTCTAATGAGAGGATGAATGATCATTTGATAAGTAAAATGTTTAGAGAAAGAACAAGAAACTCTATCAAAAATATTATTTCTCCTATCCAAGAATTAAAATTTACTGATTTAAAAATTTATTATAAAGAAAAAGGTTTTGATGTAGGTGACAACTTTGAAAAACAATTAGGCTTTTTTACACAAGATAATAAATATAATTATTTAGCATATCTTCTAGCAGATGATAATACAGTGTCTATTAAAGTTGCAAAATATGCTGGTGATGATGTTGATGAATTAATGGAAAATTATGAATATGGTTTTTGTTCATTAATTAAAGCGACTAATAGAGTATTAGAAAAATTTAAGGTTGAAAATAAAATATATACAAAAATTACTTATCCTGAAAGAAAAGAAAATCCAATGTATGATTATAATGCAGTAAGAGAGGTTATTATAAATGCACTAGTTCATAATGATTGGGCTAGTGAATATCCACCAAAATTTGAGTTTTTTAATGACAGATTAGAGGTTTCATCATTTGGTGGAATACAGAGTGAGTTTACTGAAGAAGAGTTTTTAGAAGGCTATTCAGCTCCCAAAAATCCGGAACTAATGCGAGTGTTTAGAGATTTGGAATTGGTTGAGCATTTAGGAACAGGTATTAGAAAAATATTAAAAAAGTATGATAAAAGTATATATTATTTTTTTCCACATTTTATAAGAGTTAGTATTAGATATAATAAAAATAAGTTTGATTATGAAGACAATAAAATCACAAATAAAATAGAAGGATTACCAAAAGTGCAGGAAGACATTATTAAATTGCTTTTAGATAAACCATATCTTACACAGGTAGAATTAGCAAATATACTTGGTGTAGGTGAAAGGAAAATAAGATACAATATGAAAGCTTTAATTGATAATAATTATTTAGAAAGAATTGGATCAAATAAAACCGGAAAATGGAAAGTGATTATTAAGTAGAATGTTAATAATTTGGTTAAAGCCTTTAAAAAATTGAATATATTGGAATACAATAAATTAATTTTTATACATATATAGTTAAAAAATGTTTACTTGTTATTAAATTAATGTGTCTAGTTTAACTAATACTAGATATGTTAATTTTTTTTTGTTATAATATTTGTGAAAGAAGGAGTATATATGAAAATATTAAGTGTAAATGCAGGTAGTAGTAGTTTAAAGTTTCAATTATATGAAATGCCTGAGGAGTTAGCTTTAATAAGCGGTGTATTTGAAAGAATAGGAATAGATAATAGTTTTTATACTATTAAATTCAATGGAGAAAAGATAAAGAAAGAAGTGGAATTACCTACACATAAAGTAGCTTTTGAATTATTAATTAAAGAATTAATTGATTTAGGATTAGTTAAAAATCTTGATGAAATTAAAGGCGTAGGACATAGAATAGTTCAGGGAGGAAGTTATTTTGATAGAACAGTTGTAGTAGATGAAGATGTTGTATCAAAAATAGATGAATTAAGTGCCTTAGCGCCTCTACATAATCCAGCAGCTATAGTTGGTATCAGAGCTAGTCAAGAAGTTATGCCTAATGCTGTTCAAACAGTAGTATTTGATACTGCATTCCATCAAACAATGGCAGAAGAAACATATATGTATGCTTTACCATATGAATGGGCTAGTGATTATAAAATAAGAAGATATGGAGCTCATGGAACAAGTCATAAATATGTAAGTGCTAGAATGAATGAAATTTTAGGAAGAAATAATACTAAATTAATTACATGTCATATAGGAAATGGTGCTTCTATAAGTGCTGTTAAAGATGGTAAATGTGTTAATACAAGTATGGGATTAACTCCAAATGCTGGACTTATAATGGGAAGTAGATGTGGAGATATAGATGCTACTATAGTACCTTATATGATGGATAAATTAAAAATTAATTCTAAAGAAATGGATACAATTCTTAATAAAGAAAGTGGATTACTTGGAATTAGTGGAGTAAGTAGTGATTCGAGAGATATAGAAGAAGGAATTAGTAAAGGTAATCATAGATGTGAACTTGCACAAAAGATGTATGTAAGGAGAATAATAGACTACATTGCAAAATACTATGTAGAATTAGGTGGATGTGATGCAATTATATTTACTGCAGGTGTAGGAGAAAATTCTATATCAACTAGACGTGAAGTATTAGATGGACTAAGGGTGTTGGGTGTTAAAGTTGATGAAGAAAGAAATAATGTAAGAGGAGTAGAAACTCTAATTACTAGTGATGATTCAACAATACCTGCATATATAGTACCTACTGACGAAGAGTTAATGATAGCAAGAGATACATATAATTTATGTATATAGAAAAGAGAAGTTATGAATAAAGATAAGTTAAAGAGTATTTATAGTGAGATTAGAAAATTTAAAACTATATATATAGTAAGACATATAGGACCAGATCCTGATGCAGTAGCAAGTGAAGTTGCATTAAGAGATGCAATTAAATTAACATTTCCTAGTAAAGAAGTATATTCTATAGGCGCTAGTGTTGCTAGATTTAAATATATTGGTAAGTTAGATAAAGTATCTAGTTTTGACTATGAAAACTCTTTAGTCATTACTCTTGATTTGCCAAATATGTCTAGGGTAGATGGCTTAAGTTTAGAAAAGTTTAAGAATGTAATTAAAATTGATCATCATCCTTTTGTAGAAAAAATGGGGTATTTAGAATATGTAGATGAAAATGCTACTAGTACATGTGAGATACTTTTAGATTTAGTTAATAATACTAAACTTAAGATGAATGAACATATTGCAAAGACTTTATTAATTGGAATAATTAGTGATTCTAATAGATTCTTATTTTATCCAACTGATGAAAAAATTCTATATAAAGTAGCTGATTTAGTTAAAAAGTATAAGATAGTATTACAAAAGTTATATGATGATATTTATAAGAAACCTATGAGTGAAGTTAGGTTAATGGGGTATATTGCTTCTAATATGAAAGTAACTAAAAATAAATTTGCATATATTATATTAGAAAATGATATAGTAAATAGTTTTAATGCTGATGTTTCTAGTGCTTCTAATATGGTAAATGATTTTAGTAATATTGATGAATTTGTGGTGTGGATGTTTGTTACTAGAGATGTTAAAAATGATTTATATAAAATTAATATTAGGAGTCGTGGACCTATTATAAATGAAGTTGCTGCTAAATATAATGGTGGTGGACATAAGTTTTCTAGTGGAGCACGTGTTAAAACTTTAGATGAAATTGATGATTTAATAAGTGAATTAGATGATTTATGTAAAGAATATATTAAAGAAAAGGAAGTGTAAGATGAAATTTGATTATGTGGATTTAACTAATGTTGCAGTTAGAACTAGTCAGTATCCAACTGATAATAAACCTGAATTTTTGATTTTGGGTAGAAGTAATGTTGGTAAAAGTAGTTTTATAAATGCGTTAGTTAATAGAAAAAATCTTGCTAGAATTAGTAGTAAGCCAGGTAAAACTCAGACACTTAACTTTTATAATATAGATAATTTATGTTATTTAGTAGATGTACCAGGGTATGGTTATGCAGCAGTTAGTAATAAAAAACAGGAAAAGTTTGGATTGATGATTGAAGAATATATTATGAATAGACCAAATTTAAAACATGTATTTTTATTAGTTGATTATAGACATAAACCTACTGAAAATGATTTAATGATGTATGATTTTTTGAAGTATTATAATTTACCTGTCACTGTTGTTTGTACAAAATATGATAAAATTAATAAGAGTGGTAGAGATAAGCAAGATAAATTAATTAGTTCAACTATTGATATTGCTATGGGAGATGATATAATCAATTTTTCAAAGATAACAAAGATTGGAAGAGACAAAGTTATTGAAATAATGGAAAGTTATTTAGGTTAGAGACTTATGTCTCTTTTTTGAATAATAATTGAAAAAGTAATTGAATTCAACAAAATATTTTGGTAAAATGAAAATGTAAAAATAAAGGAGTAATGAGACTATGGAAAGAATAATTCTCTTTGAATTAAGTACCAAACTTGGTACGAATTTCGGGGGGGGTTAAAAGAAAATAACACCCATAGTTTTTTCGTTATATTAAATTCATAGGCACCAGTCTATGAGTTTTTTGGTGTGTAAGAAAGAGGTAGATGTATGAGATTTTTAAAAACTAGAACAGGAATAGTATTTT
>CAKOLW010000012.1 GCA_934096405.1 uncultured Bacilli bacterium | reverse complement strand
GAAATTCGTACCAAGTTTGGTACTTAATTCAAAGAGAATTATTCTTTCCATAGTTTTGTACTCCTTCTACTTTTTACATTTTTATTTTACCAAATATTCCAAATCATTTCAACTACCTAGAGTGATTTCCATAAACTTCTTGTGCTTTTTCTAGATCTACAGAAAATTTATAATTACTTTTATCTCCTACAAAGAAAGTATTAAGATTTCTTAAAAAAGAATTCATGTCAGTATGAGATTTTCTTATAATTGCGTCATCACTAACTAAAACACTCTCTTTGCTTTCCATAATAGCTCTCATATTAGCTTCTAACATATCACTAGTAACATATTCTTTAGGTCCAAAATCTAAAAACATAGTATAACTTGTTCCATTTATAGGTTCATTAATAGTCACTATATGTCCATTTATTTCATAAACATAACCATCATAATAAATAGTCCCATTATTACTTATTGAATGAATTATAGAAATAGGTTTATAATTTATTAAAGCCTGTTTTCTTACTTCATAATCTATAACATCATTAACTCTTTCTTTACTAGATTTAGTAGGTTCACTATGTGGTACTCCAGTATTAACAGGTGCTTCAAATCTTATAGTTGTCTCTTTCATATTATTATAAAGTTTATCTAAATATTGATAATACTTCTTTAAATTTTCAGCATCAAATTCAGTTACTAAATCTACTGGTAGCACATCATCTCTTAAAAACCTTTTTGATATATTAGCTAATTTAAGTTTTTCTCTCTGATATAAATCTAAAATCTTTATAAGAGAACTTTCAGAAAAACCAGTACCAACAACTTCATTATAATATTGATGTTTATATATACCATCTTTAATTATTAAAACTTTAGTTTTCCTATCAGCCCCAGTTACTTCTAAATAACAATTACCCATATCATCTTTTTTAACTCTATAATCAAATATATCTTTAGAATTTAAATGAAAATCTTTGCACTTGCGCATATAGAAAGAATTAGCTCTTCTCATTAATATTTCAAATACTTCTGTTATATCACTAGGAAAAACAAAACTACCTAACTTTCCATCAAATTTACTAAATAATTCATAATTTTCTTCTAAAAATTCTAACAAACTCATTTTACAATTTTCTCCATTTCATTAACTATAATAGTACTAGCCTTTAATTTAGGTAAACTATTCAATTTATTTTTCATTTCTACTTCATTTTTAAAACATTCTTCTATAGCTTTACGAAGTGTTTCTGTATTCAAGTCTCTTTGTTCAATCATAATACTAACACCTTTCTCTTTTAAATCTAACGCATTATAATATTGATGATTATTCGCAACATAAGGACTAGGTATTAATATAGAAGGTATATTTAAATTTAATAATTCACTTATAGTAGAAGCACCAGCCCTAGAAATAACTAAATCTGTACTTTTCATTAAAGCACTTAAATTATCATAATAAGGTATTATTTTAACACAAGATTTAACTTTTAAATCTTTATAGTCATCATAATTAGATTTACCAGTTATATAAAGTATCTCATTAACATCACTATTATAATTAATTAAAAAATCTTTCATCTTTTCATTAATAGTCTCACTACCTAAACTTCCCATAACTATAAGAATTAACTTTTTATATTTAGAAAAACCAAGTTTAGTTTTATCTTCTTTTTTTATATTAACTGCTTTTTCTCCACAAGGATTACCACTTAAAATAACTTTATTTTTAAAACTATTATTTTTATCTTCAAAAGAAGTAAATGTTATATCAGCATATTTACTTAATATTTTATTTGTTTTACCTGGTATTTGATTTTGTTCATGTATAGCAGTTTTAATACCAAGTTTATGTGCTGAAAGTATTACTGGTAAAGTTACATAGCCACCAAAGCCAATAACATAATCAGGTTTAAATTCTTTTATTATTTTTTTACATTTATTATATGAAGAAATTATACATCCAATATTTTTAATATCTCTAATTATATTAGTTTTAGATAACCCATAGATTTCAATACCTTTATAGTTTATACCAAGTTTAGGAACTATCTCACTTTCCATTCTATTTTTAGTACCTATATATAAAATTTCATTATTTTTATCTTCTTTTAATTTATCACAAACCCCAAGTGCTGGATATATATGCCCACCTGTTCCCCCAGCAGTTAATATTACTCTCATAATGCCTCCCATATTATCTACTAAAATTATACCACACTTTTTATATTTTATGTGTAATTTATTGTAAAGAAAATGTATACGCTATCTTTTTTATTATGAACATGATATAATATCATTAAGTTTTGAGGTGAATTATGTTTTATTTTTTAAATATTTTAACAAGTATAGGAAATCACTATATTAAATGGAAAGATGTTTACAATATTATTGGTAGTATATTAGGTATAATGCTTATTTATAAAAATGCTTATTATATTATAGGCTTATTTTTTACTAGAAAGTTTAAGCAAGCTAAGAATAAACATAAATATGCTATTTTAATCGCAGCAAGAAATGAAAAAAATGTTATAGGTAATTTACTTGATAGTATTAATAAGCAAGATTATCCGAGTGATTTAATTACTACATTTGTAGTAGCAGATAATTGTACAGATAATACAGCTGAAATTGCTAGAAAACATGGTGCGATATGTTATGAAAGATTTGATAATGAACATAGAACTAAAGGGTTTGCACTAGAGTTTTTACTAGATAGGATTGAAGAAGATTATGGAAGAATGAGTTTTGAAGGATATTTTATATTTGATGCAGATAATTTACTTAATACAGATTATATTAGTAGGATGAATGATGCTTTTGATGAAGGCTGTAAAATAATTACTTCTTATAGAAATACTAAGAATTTTGATGAAAATTGGATAAGTTCAACTTATGCATTACATTGGATTAGATCAATAAGAGCTAACCATCGTGCTAGAAGTGTTTTAAGATTAGCTACTAATATTCAAGGAACAGGATTTTTATTTACTAATGATATAGTTAAAAATGGTTGGCATTATACAAGTTTAACTGAGGATAGGGCTTTAACTGCTGATGCAGTAGCCCAAGGTTATCAAATTACTTACAATGATGCAGCAATGTTTTATGATGAACAACCTACTAGTTTAAAAGTTGCCTTAAGACAAAGAACTAGATGGAGTAAAGGTCATTTACAAGCATTTGTAGAATCAGGTCCCTATTTATTTATTAACGTTTTCTTAGGAAAATGGTTTGTAAGAACTAAATGGGGAGAAGTATCAGTCAATAAGAAAAAGAAAAGTAAAACATTTAAAGATTTTATTTTAAATATTGTAGAAAACATAAGACATAGATTTGCTTCTTATGATACATTAATGCAATTAACTCCATTTGTAGTATTCAACTTAGCAAGATGGTTATTAGTTATTGTATTTATGGGAGCATGTTATTCATATAACGTTGGAATTTCAACTAATTTATTTGCTGGTGGTAATTATCTAGCAACTGCTTTAAGAAAATTATTTAGTATTAAAATAGTTGTTAATCCAGGAATTAATGCCTTCTTAGTTGGTATATTATTAAATATATGGTTTAGAATTCTTTATAGAATAGCAATGTACTTCAAAAACATGTGGGTAGCAATATACTTATTTATAGTTGAACATAAAAATATTAAATTTATACCATTCTATAAAAAAGTATTATACATTCTTACATGGCCTACATTTGATATAATTGGTAGATATAGTACATATGTAGCATTATTCATGAAAGTAGAATGGAAACCAATTCCACATGATTCAAAAGTTACTATAGATGATATAAAAAAGATTACTAATTAATTTTAGTAATTTTTTTATTGTCATCTATTTTAATAACACAAATATTTTTCTGACAGAATTATTTCTTTTATATTTATTTAATTTTTTAATTTTCTTTTTCAATACATATTTATTTAAATATAAATCAGTTACTTTAATTAATTTATCTGGAGTTTTAGCAATCATTCCATATCCATTAAATGTTACAAATAAAGCATTATAAATTTCTTGTCCTCCATTACCAGGTATTAAAATCATAGGCTTTTTCATTTCCAAACACTCAGTTATACTTATTCCTCCAGGTTTAGTTATAACAAAATCACTTATATTTAATAAATTATTTACTTCATTAGAAAATCCCAACACCTTTACATTTTCATATTTATTTAACTCTATAAATTTTTCACATCTAACTTTTAATTTTTCATTTTTACCACATACAAATATTATATTAACATCAAAATTCTTTTTAACTAATTTTTTAAAATAATTATATGAAAAATCACTTCCTATAGATCCTCCAGCAAAGAAAAGAATTATCTTTTTATCATTATTTACTTTATATTTATTTTTAATTAAATTTTTATCTATAACATTAGTAAAATTATAAGACAAAGGTATACCATAAGAATATATTTTATCTTTATTTATACCCTTTTTAACTAAAGAATCTTTAACTAATTTATTACTTACTATCAAAGCATCTATATTATCTATATCTTTTTCCCATAATTCATGAGATACATAATCTGTAATAATACTTATTATCTTAGAATTTATTAGTTTTTTATTTTTATACAAAGTAGACATAGTAGTACCAAAAAAATGAGTATTTATAATTATATCAGGATTAAAACCTACTACTTTTTCTTTTAATTTTTTATTATTAATTACACTTTTGGTAACTGGTTTATAAGGTAATGTAGTTAATTTATGATTAAATAATTTATATATTAAACTAAATATAAAACTACCATTATGTTTAAAATTTAATTCAAATAGTTTTTTACTTATTTTACCTAATATATTATTATAATCAAGTATATCAATTAATTCAACATTATAATTATATTTTAAACTTTCATATAAATAATTAGCCACCGTTTTATGTCCAGAACCATATGTAGCATACATAATTAATATTTTTTTATTCATAAGCACCACTCTTTAAATTATATTCATTTACATAATTTATACTAGTATAAAGAAAAAAAGTTGGTTAAATTCAACTATTTTCTAATTTTAATTATATCAGTTTCTTTTAAATAGCCTATTAATAATGATGAATTATCATCATGATTTTTAAAATTATTTAATACTTGTCTTTCATCATAATTAGCATAACAATATTTACAAAAATGTTTACATGAATTATAAGCTCCTATATCAACCATTTCTACACAATTGCACTTTTGTTCCTTTCTAGCTTTCCAATTTTTATATTTCTTTCCTGTTAGAATATAAGCTAACTCATGAGATAAACATTCTCCTTTAATAAAACCATATTCACATAAATTATTATCTTCAAAACAAGTTTGTACTGTCATATTATATTTTCTAGCTATTTCACTAAAGTTTTCTCCTATTAATTTATAATCTTCTTCTGTAAATTCCTTAAAATTTAAAGTTTTTTCATTCTTTCTTACATTTTTATAATTATCTATAAAAGATACAATTATTTTATTTACATAACCATTTAGTAAACTGCATAATCTTTCAAATGCTTTTATATGGTAATCAATATTGTATTTATCACTTAAAAATATTGGATCATATCTAATACTTAGGTTATCTATTCCTATAATATTAGATAGTTTTTTTACTGCATTTATGATTTCAGTTTTATTCGGAACATTAGGTTCAATATCTTTATTATATGGTGTTATTGTAACATGAAATAATATTGGTTTTTTAATAAAATTTATTTTATTTAACATAGGTATTGGATTTTTAGTACAAAATAATATTAAATCAACATCATCAAAGTAAATTCTACTAACTGAGTCTTTATTAAATGGATTTCTTACATCTACATAACCTTCATTATATCTATTCATAAACCAATCACTATAGAATGCTACTACATCAGTTCTACCACTTACATTAAGTATCATAGTTTACTCCCTTATATTTTAATTATATTCACTTCATTACCATGTTCTTTTATTATTTTAATTAAATCATTTGCTTTTAACCACACAGTTGCATCATTCTTAAGTGGATGTACTCCAATAATACCTTTTCCTTTTAAAAAATACTCATCAATATATACACTAACTTTTCTTTCATTATCATTTAACACACCAAGTAATGTAACAGATCCCGGAGTTATTCCTAATATTTCTTTTAAATCATTTTCTTTAGCAAAACTCAAATGTCTAGTATTATATTTATTTTTAAATTCTTTTATATCAACTTTCTTATCACCTTTTAAACTTATCAAATAATATTTACTTTTCTTATCATCAGTTAGAAAAACATTTTTAGCATCATACTCTGGATACTTTAAATCTACATTTTTTAATTCATCCATATTATAAATACATTTATGTTCTTCCACTAAATACCAAATATTTTTATTTTTTAAAAATTCATATATACTTTCTTTTGTCACAATAATTCCTCCTAAAGAAAAAACTACTAACTAGTAGCATTTTTCTTAATCTTTCTAAAATAATCACACTTTAAAGTTAAATCATTTTTTCTAATTAAATAATTAACGTAATAGTTAGTGTTTTCCAAATCTTCATCACTTATTCTACCATCATTAACTACTTCCCCACCAGAAACATAAACATTACCATTATACCAACTATAATCACTGAAGAACACTATACCATTAAAATCACTATTTAAAGCATTTTCTCCTATATAATAATTAGGATTATATTCTATATCAAATAAGTTTAATATTGTAGGTAATATATTTAATTGAGAAGTAACTTCTTTAACTACTTTCTTATTTTCACCATTATTATATATATAAAATGGTGTATGATTTATTAAATTATTACTAGTATCTTTATATTTATCTAATATTGTTTGATCACTTAAAGTATACAAATAATGATCTGTAAATACTATTATCGCTGTATTGTCCATCAAATCTTTTTCTTCTAATTTTTGTAATAAAAGTTCTACCATATAATCAGTTTCTTTTACTTGTCTTCTGGCACACTCTTCTTCTGTTAATGTAGGTAAGACATAATCTTTAGGAAGCTCTTCTACTCCAAGACTTTCTAAAGCATCTAATGTAACTAATTTTCTACACACGCCTTTATCAGTAGTAAAAGGTAAATGAGATGAATAAGTGATAATATAATCTATAAACTTTTCATTTTCAAACATCTTATTACTAAAATCTTCATTTAATATCATTTCTCTATCTAATTCATATTCTTTATTCTTATAATCATACATATCAACAAGCCCATAATAATTATCATAACCCCAGTTTTTATAATTAGTACCTCTTGAATAAAATTCACTTGTATTCATATGAAATGCATTAACAGAATATCCTTCATTTTTAAATAATTTAGCCAAAGTATAAGGAAAATCATTTTTACTAAATGAATATGCATTTTGAGTATAACTAAGTGGTGTAATAAAACCAGTATTAACTGCAAACTCAGAATTAAATGTACTTCCTCCTCCATTATAATATGAATAATGATTAGTAAAATTAATACTTTTTTCCATTAGTTTATATAAATTAGGAGTATCTTCTTCATTTAATAACCATTCATCTACTCCCTCTAATTGTAAAATAATTAAATTCTTATCTTTAAGTAACCCAGTATAAGAATTACTTTCTCTAGGAGTATCTACTTTATACACTTCTTCTAAAAATGATAATTCTTCCTCATTATCAGATTTCTTAGGCTTTAAAAATGTAATATAAAAATTTCTTACACTATATTCATACAAACCACTTATTTTCATACTCTTATTATTATCATTAAAATTAATATAAATATTTCTTGGATTTTTCCATGTAGACCAAGTTAATTCTTCATTCTTTTTACCTAATAAAAAAGGTGTTACTAAATGTAATATAATAAATGAAATTAAAACTATACATAATTTTTTATAATTATTAGTTTCATTCATAGGATATTTTTTTAGTGCAAACACAAATAAAGCTATAATGAAAGCACTAAAAACATACACCCATATATTACAAGTAGTTATCGCATCCATTATATATGAAGATCCTTCACCTGCAAGTAAAACTAATGAAAAGTCAAAAAAAGTATCTGTCATACTATAATAAACATTATTTGTAATAAATAAACCAAATGATAAAACAAAAAATATTATATAAATTATTTTTCCTACTTTTTTTCTAAAACTTGTAGATATACCAATCATAAATATAACCCAAATTAAAGTAAATAAATTAGGAACTAATCTATACATCTTATAAAAACCTATTTTATACCCAAAACCTCTTGTAAACAAATCCATTAATATAAATGGTATTGCTATATATATATAATTTCTATTATCTTTAACATATTTAAATGCCCTTTTTATATAACTTAAAACTTTATTTTCTTTTTTATTCTTCTTTTTTACTACTTTTTTCATCATAAATCACAACACAATTATACAATATTTTTACAAAACAGTAAACCCTTATATACTAATTATTATTTACTAAAAACCTGTTAATATTCACTTTTCAGTCTAAAGCATAACTTTTTTAAATTAATAATTTTCTAATTTTATATATTTACAATATTTTACAAACAAGCTCACTTTTTATTACCAATATTTAGGATTATACCAATCATTATAAAGCTAGTAAGCAAACTGCTTCCACCATAACTTATAAATGGTAAAGTAACACCAGTTACAGGCACTATTCCAACAACTACGCATAAGTTTAATACAGTTTGGAAAATCAACATAAATGATAACCCAAAACATAAATACTTACCAAATAAATCAGTCTTTTCCATAGCTATTTTTATAGTTCTATAAAATATAGTAATAAATAGTAAAGAAACTATTAAAACACCTAAAAAACCAAATTCTTCACTAATAATTGAAAATATAAAGTCTGTTTGGGGTTCAGGTAAATAAAAATGTTTTTGTCTTGACTTAAGAAAGCCTTGTCCAAGAAGTCCTCCTGGTCCTATAGCATACAAAGATTGTATAATTTGAAATCCACTACCCAATGGATCTCTCCAAGGATTAATAAATGATATTATTCTTTTTAGTCTATAAGGTGCAGCTATAACTAAACCAATAATACCAAGTAAACCAGTAAAACCTAATTTAATAAATATGCTCAAATTAGCTCCGGTTATAAAAATTAGAGTTATTAAAGCACATACTATAATCATTCCAGTACCAAAATCAGGTTCAAGCATTATTAAACCAAAAAATAATATTATTACTACTAATATAGGAAAAACAAAAGATTTAGTTACTCTTTTATCTTTGTCATTTCTAGATAAATACTTACTAACAAATATAACTAATGATAGTTTAGATACTTCACTAGGCTGAAAACCAAATGAAGCAATACCAAACCAGCTTCTACTACCATTTCTTACAACTCCAATTCCAGGTATTAATACTAAAATAAGTAAAACAAAAGTAAAGAATAACAAATGATTAGAGTATTTTTTATACAAATTATAATCTATTTTGCTCACAGAAATCATTAAAATTATTCCAATTACTAAAAATATTCCTTGATTTAAAGCATACTTAAGTGGATTATTAAATTTATAAGAAGCCCATACATAACTACTAGAATAAATCATGACTAAACCAAATAAAGAAAGAATAATAGTAGTAAAAAATAATATTTTATCTCTTTTCAATAATCTCACCTATATAATAATATGATTTAGATTTTATTAAAATACAATCAACTAACTATTTTTCTTTATTAGTAAGATTAATAACACCTTTAGTAATTATAATTATTAAATTTTTACAAATTTTAATGAATGTTCTAAACATATTTATATATTAATAAAAGTCACTTTTAATTTACTTACTTAATATTATCATATTAAATCTAAAAAAAATATTAGAAAGTAATCTAATATTTTACATAATAATTATTGTTATTTTCTTGATACATATTACTACTTAATACTTCAACATATTCTTTATTTATTTCACACTTCTTTGTCATCTTTCCAATAACTACTCCAATTACCATACCTATTAAAATAAATATAATTATGTTTAGTATTTTAATTATTAATTCCTTTGTTTTATCACTCATATTTTTTCTCCTTTTACATCCAAACACCGTAGTATATAGCACCCATTCCAAGCATGAATCCTATTATCCAGAATAATTTAACTATATCTGTTTCTTCCCATCCTAATTGTTCAAAGTGATGATGAAGTGGTGCCATTTTGAATACTTTTTTATGAAATTTTCTAATTGCAACTATTTGTATAAAACTAGATAATGTTTCAGCTACGAATACTCCACCTATAACAGCTAGAGATAGTTCATGCTTTGTAAGTATAGCAACTGAAGCTAATGTAGCACCTAATCCTAAACTACCTGTGTCACCCATAAATACTTTCGCAGGATGTGAGTTGTAAACCAAAAATCCTAGTAATGCACCTACAAGTATAAAACAGAAAATTGCTATTTCTTGATATCCTTCTACCCAAGTTGTACCCCAAGTTATAATACCAAAACTTAAAAATGCAATTGCAGATAATCCACCAGCAAGACCATCTTCTCCATCAGTTATATTAACTGCATTAGATGAACCTACTAATAAGAATAAAATAAACAATCCATAAAACCATTTTAAATCCCAGTCAATATTTAAACTAGTTATAATTAAATGAGTACTTCCTCCACCTCTCATATAAATATAGAAGAATACTACTGCAATAAATACTTGCGCTACTAATTTTTGAATAATACTTAGTCCGCCATTATTATGTTTTCTAATCTTTATAAAGTCATCCAAAAAACCTAAAATACTATATGAAATAAATACAAACATTATAATAATAAGTGAATGTGTTATTTCTAGACTACCCCTTAAATATAGGACTATCATAGTAATAATAGTTGGTATAATAAATATTAATCCTCCAATTGTTGGTGTTCCTTCTTTTTGTAGATGTCTTTCTGTTATATGTTTACTTACATTTTGTCTAAAATTTAGTTTCTTTAAAACTGGTAATAAAAAGTATCCTAAGAATACTGATAAAAAGAAACTTACCATTAAACCTAATATTGATTTTGCTAATATAAGCATGTTATCACTCCCTAATATTAATTATACATAGAATTTTAAATTTATCAAATTTATTCTATTTATGAGTGTTAATTTAACATCAACTTTACAGTTGAGTTTTCTTTTACTTTAGATCCACCTTTAGGATTCATATCTATTACAGTTTCTCCTATTCCTGAGTATTCGATAGTGAATCCTCTTAAACTTTTTATAGCATCACTTTTAGACATATTTACTACATCTGGTAATTCTACATATTTTGTTTCATACCAAAGATATTCTTTAGGCATACCTTCTTTATCTTCTTTTAAGTCATATAAACTTATTATTGATTTTAATACATTGCTTGCTATAGGGGCTGAGACTACTCCACCATATTGAGTTACTCCATGTGCTCCATCAACTGCAATATAAATTACATACTCTGGATCATTAGCGGGCATAAATCCTATGAAAGATAATACATAATTACCTACCATATATCTTCCGTCGGCACCAACTTTTTGTGCAGTACCAGTTTTACCACCTACTCTATAGCCTTCAATGTATGCATTATGTCCACTTCCATTTGCAACTACACTTTCAAGAGCATATTTAACTAAATCACTTGTTTCTTTTTTTATTAAATTCTTTTTCTTTAATTTAGGCTTAAATTCTTTTATTATTATTCCTGTTTCATCTTCACTTATGCTAGATACTACATAGGGTGTATACATATTTCCATTATTTACTACTGCACTAACGGATTGAACTTGTTGTATTGCAGTTACTGATACACCTTGTCCAAAAGATGTAGTCGCAAGTTCTAATGGTCCTACTTTATCTAAATTAAATAAGATTCCAGAACTTTCACCATTTAAATCTATTCCAGTTTTAGTACCAAAACCAAACTTATCTATATATTCAAATAGTTTTTCTTTACCTAATCTTTGTCCCATAACAACGAATCCCGGGTTGCAAGAATTTTCTACAACTTGTAAAAATGTTTCATCACCATGTCCTTTAGTTTTCCAACAATGCAAAGTTGTACCATTAACATTTATTCCACCTGAGTCATAGTAATGTTCTTCAAATATGTTAACTAACCCTTCATTTATAGCAGCACTCAAAGTCAAAATTTTAAATGTACTTCCTGGTTCAAAACTTGACCAAATCGCAAGATTTCTATTTATTGTTTCAACACTATAGTTTTGATAATTACTTGGATCGAATGTAGGTCTACTACTCATTGCTAGTATTTCCCCAGTTTTGGGATTCATTACTATTCCTATCGCACCTTCTGCATTATATTTTTTAGTTGCATTATTAAGTTCATTTTCTAGAACTAGTTGTAAATCCAAATCAATAGTTAATGTTATATTCATTCCACTTACTGGACTAATATAAACTTCAGGCATACTTAATTTTTTACCTTTTCCATCAGAATAGTATTTAATACTTCCATCAGTACCTGTTAAGACGTCATCATACATAAGTTCAAGACCACTTAAACCTTGATTATCTATACCAACATATCCAATAACATGACTTAGTGTTTCACTATATTTGTAATCTCTTTTAGATTCTTTTAGTAAGTACACTCCATCATATCCTAAATTATTTATTTTCTCAGCTATTTCATATGACAAATCTCTTCCTTCGGGGTGTACTCTTTCAATAGATGTTTTTTTACTTACATGCTTATACATATCTTCATAACTAGTACCTAATATATTAGATATATCTCGTGCGACTTTTTCTTTATCTTTAATTTGATTAGGTATTAATATTAAACTACTTGTAGTAACATTCCCCGCGATTACTTTACCATTTCTATCTAATATCTTTCCTCGGTCTGCTTGTACTGGTAAATTTCTACTCCACAAACTTTCAGCTAAAGTATTAAGTTTTTTATATTCAATAACTTGTATGTAGAATACTCTTACTATAATCAGGATGAATATTATTAAAACTAATAAAAATACTAATCTAATTCTACTATTTTGTGTACTTTGAAACATAATATCACCTAGTAATTTTATGTATAAGAAAAAGAATTCATTACTGAACTCTTTATTGAATTGTTACTTTTTTAATTATTATTTTGATTTTTTAATTTCAAAAGTAACAAGTATTATTTGATATGAAATAAATTATAAATTTAAACTATTCTTATTTATTAGAAAGACTATGTGGTCTTGGCTCTTGATAATTTTTTTCTGGAGAATCAATATTTAAAGCAGATTGTATTTAGTATCTATTGCTTTCCATATTACAAATAAAATCCATTTCACAATATATTCTACTTTCGTTATTTTTTACCTCTACTACTCCCACATCAACATTATACCCCCTTATAAGCAATTCATTAAGAATAATGTTTACATTATATGATTTTCTTCCTATAACATCATATCTTTCCACTTTTTTTAACTAAAAAAGCATTTTCTAGATATTCAATGTGTGAAGAAATAATATTAATAGAAATATCTTTATTACCTCTACTTGTAAAAGTTTTATAAATATTCATAGGGTTAGTCAAAGAGTCAACAAAAGAATCTAAAATTATACCACTGAATCTAAAACATCTATTCTTTTGATCCTAAAAAGCATACATTAGCGCCGTAAATTACTTCGCCCATATCATCATTTTTAAGTTTTATGAATTCACTAAATAAAAGGGGATATGCTTTTATTTATGTATTTCTTCCACTAACTTCAGTGATTTATCACTAGATATAACTTAGAATTAGAACCTGTTACATAAACATATAAATTAGGTTTCTTAAAAACTATTTAATGCCTCTTCAAAATTATTTACTAATTGAATCTTATCTAATAAAATATAGTAAATGGTTTTATCAATGATTTTTATTATAAAACAACTTTTTCATTGAAATTTAGTGCCAAATATGTCGATACTTTTCAGTAATAGTTAAAATATTATTGCAAAAACATCGAGATTACGAGATTTTTACTAAACTTTTTTCTATTTTTTAATTTATATCTAAATTATTTTCATTTATACAAAATACTGCATATAAAGGAATCGACTTAATATTATTTTCATAGCCAAAATTTTTTGTAGATATTCTAATTGAATATTCAGGCTTATATTCATTAATATAATTATTTAAACTTCTTGATTTAGTGTGACTACTTGATTTTACTTCAACAGGTATTATCTTACCTTTTTTTGATTGCAATATAAAATCAATTTCACTTTCATAATCATTCTTCCAATAATTTAAATTAAGACCATTATATTTAAAAGAACTAGCAACATAATTTTCTGTAAGCATGCCAATCATCATTTCATTTACTGCTTCCCTATTTTTTATTAAATACAAAGGAAATTCACTCAAATTAGTTAGTAATCCAACATCATTCATATACAATTTAAAAGAATCTAGTTCCTCATACATTTTAAGCGGTACGCCAATTTTAGTTCTAATGCACATATTTGCAATTCCAGCATTTATAAGCCAATTGATTGACTCACCAAAAATTGAACTTGTTCCCCCTTTTTGTATTAATTTATATTGAAATTTTTTATTATCTTTTGCAAGCTGAACTGGTATAGAATTAAATGCTGCGATAATTTTATTTGCCTCATTTGCATTATCACAATACTTTGTTATATCATTCTTATATGATTCAATTATACTTTTTTGATAATCTATTGCAGTAACTAAAGACTTACTATTTATAAATTGTTTTACAACTTCAGGCATTCCACCAATAGTTAGATATTCATAATATAATTCCAATGCTTTATCATGTGATACGTTAGCCATAGCAGTATTATTTTCAAAACATTTTTTTATTTCATCAATAAGAAGTTCATTTCCATTATTAATAAGAAATTCTTCAAATGACATTGGATAAATTGTTAAAAAATCTACTTTACCTACAGGAAATGAAAAATCTTTTTTGTTTACATGTACTCCAAGTAAACTACCCGCTGCAATTACATAATATTCATTAGCATCTTCATAAAAATATTTAAGTGATGTTAATGCTCTCGAATTTTTTTGTATTTCATCAAAAAATATAAGTGTATTTTCTTTTTCGATTTTTTTACCAAATACTATTTCTAGATTTTTAATTATATATTCTGGTGTAATATTCTCATCAAACATTTTTCCTATAATATTATTTGTTTCAAAATTAACATATATTATATCTTTGAAATTCTCTTCTCCAAATTTTTTAACTAAATAAGTTTTTCCCACTTGTCTCGCACCATATAATAGCAAAGGTTTTCTGTTTTCTTTATTTTTCCAATTAATTAATTCTTGCATTGCTTTTCTTTTCATATGTTACCTCCAAGTTAATTATACTCTATAACTCCAAAAAAATCAAATACTTTATGATTTTTTTGGAGTTATAAACATATAAACGCATATTTTATTATTAATTTATTATAATTTTTCTATAATTTAAATTATTTTCTTTCTTACACAATTTCATATTATAAAAAAGAATTCATTACTGAACTCTCTAATTATTTATTAACGCATATATTTTACTTTTCTTCTGAACAATCAAATATTTTATCACTAAACTTATAATTATCTCCATCAAGCTTTCCTTTATAAGTTTTACCATTATATGTAAATTTAACACTACTACCAGAAATTTTAACATTCTTTATTTCACTCTTTAAATTATCTTGTAAATCTTCAGTTAATTGATATTTAAATGCACATCCAGAAGTAGACAAAGTATATAATTTATCATCTATTTCTTTATATTTTTCTCCTATAACCACTTCTATATCTTCAGCTAACTTTTCATCATAAACACTTTCTACTGTATTTACAAGTTTACTCATGGTATTATATTTAGAAACTGCTACTAAATACCATACATTATTATCAATTTCTACCTTATCATCTGCATACACTGCAAGTCCTGCTCCTTCAGTAGAATACATTGATACATAAGCTTTCTCTAATGAATTATAAAAGATGCTTTCCTTTTTCCCTTTAGATTTTCCACATCCTGTAAGTAAAATTAATGAACAACAAACAATTAATAATATTTTTTTCATTTCTATTCCTTCTTTCTATTTTAATAATTTTTCTACTCTTTCTAATAATGAATCAAAATCATAATCAAAATATTCCATCACTTCTTCTTTTAAAGCACTTATCCCATAATTATTTATAGTTAGTAAATATTTTTTATTATAAACAAATTCATTCCATTTTGGATCGTTACTTGCTTCTAAAACTATAACCTTAGCGCCTATTGGTAAAAGAGACTCTTTATATTCTTTATCTTGTAAATCAAACACTTCCATACAAGGCATTGATATAACTCTAATATGAATACCAAATCTATCTAACTCATCACTTAAATTTATAGCTGTTTCAAGTTCACTACCAGTCGATATGATAATACCACTTAGTCTTCCTTCTTCTTTTTTTACAATATAAGCACCCTTTAAAGTACCTTCTATACTTGTACCTTTTAAAATGCCTTTGTTTTCTTTACATATAACTAAAGAACTAGGTACTTTTTTATTGGTTATGTAATCCCAAGACGCTACTAACTCATTAACATCTCCTGGTCTGAATACATACATATTAGGAATACTCCTTAAATTTCCTAATTGTTCAACTGGTTGATGTGTTGGTCCATCAGGACCTATTTTAACAGAGTCATGAGTATAAATATATACTACTGGCAAATTCATCATAGAAGACATCCTAATTGAAGGTTTCATGTAATCACTAAAAGCCAAGAACGTGCTTCCAAATGGTCTTAATCCCGACAAGGCCATGCCATTTAAACACCCAGCCATTAATCTTTCTCTTACACCGAATTTAATATTTCTTCCATTTCTATCTTCATTAAATATTTTAGTATCTTCAATATAAGCTCTAGTAGATTTACTAATATCGGCACTACCACCTATAAATAATGGATTAAGCTTTGCAATAACATTCATCAAATTAAAATTAGTATCTCTTAAGTCTTCTCTCATGTTAACATCAAAATTAATTTGCAAATTTTTAATATTTATTTTTTTATTATTCTCTAAAAAATCTAAAATATTCTTTTTTACTTCATCATGTGATGTAATTTGATTATACTTACTTACCCAGTTGTTATAAACACCAGTAATTCTATTATCTATACTTTCTCTGAAATATATAGTAGCATCTTTTGAAACATGATAAGGTACTTTAGTCATATTCATTTTATCTTTTACAAGTTCCATGTCATCATCACTAAGCGGTCCAGAATGAACTTTATTAGTTCCCTGTATACTAGTACCAATTCCAAGTATGCTATTTATTATTATTAAGCTAGGTTTATCATTAACATTTTTACTTTTAAGAATAGCTTTATCAATACTTATATAATCTTCACCATTCAAAACTGTCTCTACGTGCCATCCCATTGATTCAAATCTTTTAGCAATATCTTCAGAAAAAACACCTTTTGTTGTACCATCTAAACTTATTTTGTTTGAATCATATAGAACTATTAAATGATCTAACTTCAGTTCACCAGCTAAACTAGCTGCTTCATAACTCACTCCTTCCATTAAATCTCCGTCACTTACAAATACATAAGTATAATAGTTGATTAATTCTCTACTTAAAATACTTCTTAAATATTCCTCAGATATAGCTACACCTACAGAAGTGGCAAACCCATCGCCTAGTAATCCAGTTGTAACTTCAACACCAATTTTTTTGTTAAGTTCAGGATGTCCACTTAAGCTACATTTTCTAACTCTCCATTTTTTTAAATCTTCAATAGTGATTGGATATCCTGCATAAAATAATGTACTATAAAGTAATGCACTAGCGTGTCCTGCACTTACAATTAATCTATCTCTATTTATCCAATTACCATCATCTTTATTAAAATTAAGATGTTTGCTAAATAACGTATAAAATGTTGGGGCCATGGAAAGTACTACACCAGGATGACCACTTCCAGATGATTTTATCATATCGATTCCTAAATTTCTTATTCCATTTATAATTCTAGTGTCCATATTTCACCTACTCTATCATAGGTTAATTATATCATGCTCTTTTGTATTTGTAAATTATTTAAGCATAATACCTCACGCTTTCAGTTTTAACCTCAGCATTAGCAATATTAATTTTTTCAATTTTCTTAGTTATCATAAAAGCTAAAATGGCCACACAAACATAAAATATCAATAACCCCTTATAGCTATTAAATAATTTTTCAACTCTACTCATTTTAATTCCTCCTTCATTGTATCAACATCATAATACATATTTTTGTTTGTGTCAATAAAAAATAGTAAATTTGTTTGACAAATTTATGTTTTTGTGTTAAGATGTGTATAGAAGGAGAAAGATATGGAAAAATTAACTAAAAAACAAGAAGAAGTTTTGACTGTAATCAAAAAGTATATTGCTGAACATGGCTATAGTCCAAGTGTTAGAGAAATTTGTGAGCTTATGAATTTAAGTAGTACTGCAACTGTATTTGTTCATATGAGACACCTTATGAACAAAGGCTACTTAAAACAAACTGACAATAAATTTCGTACACTAGAAGTTTTAGTTCCTAATGAATTTATAGAAACTAAAGAAGACGTTATAAGTGTTCCTTTACTAGGTAAAATAACTTGTGGAAATCCAATTGAAGCAATAGAATTTCCCGATGAATATATGAGCATACCTAGTTTCATGGTTCCTAAGAAAGAAGAAGTTTTCACATTAAGATGTGAAGGAATGAGCATGAAAAACGTTGGAATTTATGATGGAGATATAGTAATTGTCAAAAAAGCAAATTCAGCTAAAAATGGGGATATAGTTGTATCACTTGATGAGAACGGTTATACTACATTAAAAACATTTTATAAAGAAAACGGCCACTTTAGATTACAGCCTGAAAACGAAACTATGAGTCCTATAATCTTAGACAAAGTAGATATATTAGGAATCGCTATAGGATTATATAGAAAGTTCTAAAAACAAATTTTCTAAAAGAGTACTTTTTGGTACTCTTTTTAATATACCTATAAATAAAAAAATACTGAGAATTAATTTCTCAATAATTTTTATTTTTTCATTAACATAAATACTAAAAATGCTATCATAAGTATTAAAACTACTACACCATTTACTCTATCTCTTTTATTTTCCTTATTAACTACTCCAACTGAATAGCTTAAAAGCAGTCCACCAACCAATCCACCTATATGACCAATAACATCAATACCAGGTATAACAAATCCAATTATTAAATTAACGAATAAAGTTGGTACAATACTACTTCTTAAAAAGCCATCCAATGTAGCGCGATACTTATAACCAAAATATAATAAAGCACCAAAAAGTCCAAATATTGCTCCACTAGCGCCTATACTTGCATTATTGGTCAAAACTACAGAAAACAAACTTCCTATAATACCACTACCTATATAAATAAGTGTAAATTTTAACTTACCATAATACTTTTCAATAAGTGGTCCTACTGCAAACAAAGCATACATATTACAAATCAAATGAATTATATTTGCATGTACAAACATACTAGTAAATAGTCTATAAAATTCTCCTTGCCTTACATATAAATAATAATTAGCAAAAGTATTAACAATCCAATTATAATTAACAATACTAAGTAAATAAACAAACACATTTAATATAATAAACAACATACTAACATAAGGTACTTGATTATTTTTAAATACTTTAGCCAATTTTTTATCATCTTCTACTGTCTTATTATTAAGTTCATCAGTCATCTCGAAAATATCTGTCATATTAGCTTTCTTCGTATGTACTTTTAAATTAAAATTAGGAAAATAATCATTAATAAAATTATTTTTCTTTAAATCAGTTATTTTATTAATCTTAATAGTTTTAATATTTTTTAAATCATCAAATTCTTTAACATCATCTCTAACATCAACTAACAAATTCAACAAATTCATTTTAGTACTATAAGTTTTTCTCTTAATAGTTCTTCTAATTCTCTCTGCTTTTATAGTATCTATATTTAATTGTTCTTCATTATGTATATAATTAATATTTATTCTAATAAGTGGTATATCACTTTCTAAATTTTCAAGCCAAATTTCATTTTGCACTCCATTAACAATTATAGGTCTATAATTTTCTTCAGTCACAAAATAATGAATTAACTTCATAACTATTTCATCTTTTTTTCCTATAGTTACTGCTCCCATACTTTCGCCTCTTTTCAATAATATTATTTTACTATTTTTCATACAATTAGTAAAGAGGTGACGAAATGAAAAAAATATTAAAATTTATTGTATTACTATTTCCTTGGTTATTAAGTGGTATTATATTTAAAGTAGATTTAGATTATTATAATTATCTAAATTTACCTAGTTTTGTTTTACCAAATAAACTTATTAGTATTATATGGATAATTCTATATGTATTAATTACTATAAGTATATATAAGGTATCTATTAACAAAAACATATTTAAAGAAAAAGATTATTTCTATGTACTTATTACTAATTTTTTAGCTAATAGTTTATTTATATATGGATTCTTTTATTTAAAAAGTCCATTCTTTGGATTTATATTAACGACTATTACACTAATTAGTTCTATATTCTTATTTATAGAAACAAAAAAACTTAACATAAAAGCAAGTTATTATTTAATACCATATATAGTTTTTAATGTTTATGCGTTTATATTAAGTTTATCTATTTATATTATGAATTTTTAAATGATTCTAACATTTCATTAAATTTATCTTCTAAAGGACAAGTAAACTCCATAAATTTCTTAGTAGTTGGATGATTAAACCCTAAATAATATGCGTGTAATAATTGACCATAATCATTTATCTTTTTACCATACGCTGGGTCATTTATAACAGGATGTCCTATATAAGACATGTGTACTCTTATTTGATGAGTTCTACCAGTTTCTAATATACATTCTATTAAAGTAGAATTCTTATATCTTTCTAAAACAGTAAAGTTTGTAATTGCAGACTTACTGTTTTTATCTGTAACACACATTTTCTTTCTATCAGTTAAACTTCTTCCAATTGGTGCATTTATTTTACCAGTATTTTCATTTATTACTCCGCTTACTAAAGCAATATATTTTCTTTTGATTCTTTTATTTTTAAAATCATCACTTAATATTTGATGAGCTTTATTGTTTTTACTAATGAGTAATAAACCTGAAGTATCTTTATCTATTCTATGAACAATACCTGGTCTATCTGTACCATTGATATCGCTTAATTCATCTGTATAATATGTAAGAGCATTTACTAAAGTTCCATGATAATTGCCACTTCCAGGATGCACTACCATTCCACTTTTTTTATTAACTACTAATACATCTTCATCTTCATAATATATATCAAGTGGTATGTTTTCTTTTTCAACCTCTGTAGTTTCTTTCCATTCACTATAGGTAATTATATCTTTTTCTTTTAACATGTAACCTGATTTAACCATTTTATCATTTACTTTAATAGTTCCATCTTTTATATGTTTAGTTATATTACTTCTAGAAGTATCTAATATACTAGTCATATAATTATCTAATCTAATATCTTTATTATCACTACCTACTACTAATTTCATTCTTTTCCTCCATTATAATTCCAATTAACATAAGCATAACACCTATAACTATTCCCATATCTCCGATATTAAATATAGCAAAATTATACTTACTAAAACTAAAATCTAAAAAATCTCTCACATGATTAAACACTAATCTATCAATTAAATTACCAAGTAATCCTCCTAGTATTAAACTAATACTTATATTAATTAATTTACTATCTGATTTACCTTTAAACAATTCACACAGTAGATATATAAATATAATAATGCTTACAATTATAATTAATAATTGTTTACCTTCTAAAATACTAAAAGCAGCTCCATGATTATTAGTGTAAGTTAACTTAAAAAAATTAGGTATAATCACTATACTTTTATTTAAAGTCATATATTTATCAATTAAACACTTACTTATTTGATCTATAATAAGTAAAACAAAAGATATTATTAAATATTTACTTTTCTTCATGTTGCACCTCACATAAAATTATCCATTCACCATTTCTTTTTCCATTTTTTCTAATTATCAACTTTTTTTCTTGCATTTCAATCATTCTAGTTTTTACAGTTCTTAATGATTTACCAATAATCTTAGCAATTTCTTCTTGCCTAATAGTTGAATTATTTCTAATAACATTTAATATTGCTTGTTCTTCTAAAGTGCAATTCTTGCACTTTGTATCGTTACCAATTGCACTTTGAGTATAGTCTATATGCATATATCTATTTTTTAATTCATATTTCGTATCAGATAAAAGATTATAAAAGAATTTTTCTAAATAACTAATATCTTCAAAAATATTTTTTTCAAAGTTTTTATAGTTAGCTCTAACTAATGAATTCCTGAAATACCAAGAATTATTAGCAAAAACTTCATCATTAATATTAAATCCAAACGTTCTTAAATATTTAATGATAAAAACTGCCGTTGTTCTAGTATTACCCTCACAAAAAGGATGTACTTGCCATATATTCGAAGTAAATCTACATAAATGTTTTATTGATTCATCAAATGATAAGTTTTTATACGAAAAATTTTTTTCTTCATTAAAATCATATTCTAATGCTGACATTATACTTTCAAAAGAAGAATATGTAACTGTGTCTCCATTTAATATCCATTCATCTTTAGTAAAGTTATAATTTCTTAAAATTCCTGCATGTTCAAATATTCCAGTAAATAATTTTTTATGAATACTTATTAATTCAGTTGGATTAAAATTAAATGATTTATCATTTAATATTTCAGTGATTCTTACTGATACTTTATCTGCTTCTTCATTACCTTCTTTTTCTTCTATTTTTCTATTATTTAAACCCTTATAATAATTATTTATTCTATTCTTAACTTCTTCTATATCAATTATTCCTTCTATATGTTCTTTAGCTGTTTTTATTAAATATTTAGAAGGTTTTAATCCATCAACCTCTTGTAGTCCAATTGCTGTTTCCCAAGCTTTTGCTTTTTCCACTTGTGAAGGTTCACTTTGTTTAATATACTCTTCTAATTCTAAATTCCATTTATCTTTTTCCTTCATAGTATTAGTTCTCCTAACTATGAATATTATACAATACTTAAAATATTATTTCAATTTCAAAGTGCAATTTTTGCACTTTAAATTTCTATTAAAATTACATCACTACCTAATTTTTTTATTTGCTCAAATCTAATAGTTACTTCACTTTCACTAGAAAATATATTTTTTAAATATTTATTTTTTTCTATTATTAAAGACATAAGGGTACCATCTTTCTCATTAATGTCTGCATCGATTACTCTACCAATAATTCTTCCATCATTTATATTAACAATATCTTTTCTCTGTAAATCTGATAATCTCATACAATCCACCTAGTAATTATATGATTATTTAATTAATTTTTTTACATGACTAATAGCATTTTTTTCCAACCTACTTACCTGTGCTTGACTAATATTAAGTTCATTTGCTATCTCAGTTTGTGTCTTACCAACTATAAATCTATTAATTAAAATACTCTTTTCTCTCTCCTTTATTCTATTTAAAGCCTTTCTTATACTTATAAGTTCATCTATATTTCTATTTTCTTTCTTATCTTCCAATTGATCCATTAAATAAATAGTATCTCCACCATCATTATATATAGGATCATATAAACTCATTGGTTCCTTTAAACTCATAAGAGCTTCAGTAATTTCATACTCAGTTACTCCAAAATATTTAGCAATTTCTTGGGCACTAGCTTCTTTACCAAAATTATTAATATACTCTTCTTTATACTTTAAAACTTTATAAGATAAATCCTTAATACTTCTGGATATTCTAACAGAATTATTATCTCTTATATATCTTTTTATTTCTCCTTCAATCATCAATACTGCATAAGTACTAAATCTAACTTCATGACTTAAATCAAAATTATCAATAGCCTTAATAAGTCCTACACACCCTATTTGAAATAAATCGTCCATATTATCAGTCTTATTTTGAAACTTTTTTAGAATAGATAAAACTAATTTTAAATTTCCACTCACTAATTCTTCCTTAGCTTTAGTATCTCCATTTTGATATTTCTTAAATAATTCTATCATC
Organism: uncultured Bacilli bacterium; assembly: GCA_934096405.1. Lineage (GTDB taxonomy): Bacteria > Bacillota_I > Bacilli_A > RF39 > UBA660 > CAKOLN01. The sequence continues at coordinate 14,347 of CAKOLW010000012.1, read as the reverse complement.
TCATCATGTTTTAATACTTTAATATTACTTGTAGTTATTCCTGTTATTTCAACTTTATTCTTAGCCATTAAAAAACATCCTTTCTGACTTATATTGTCAAAAAGAATGTTATTTTATACATTAATTTAGCAAGTACTAGCACTTTCATCTACAACATAAGGATCTGTTGGTGTTCCTGTTCCATTTACTTTAGCACATGATGATAAAGATATTACTGGACGTACAGTAAGTAAAACTCTTACAGTAGTAGCGCCTAGATCGCCACTTCCATCATCTTCAGAAGCATATATAGAAAATACAGAAGGACTAGTTTGTCTACCAGCCCAATGATCAGGCGATAATAGCCACCAAGTAGTAACACCAGTTATTGAATTTTCTTCACTATTTGTATAATACCAGACATAAGGACTTGACAATGGTGTTAAATATACCCCACCAGCAAACGCTACTTCATCTGCCGTCATTAGTGCTATAGGGTATTTTAATTGACCATTTCCTCCACCTTCTGTACTTGCACTAAATTTATCTGCTACTGCTTGTGTACTTTCAAATAATCCACTACCAACATTTGATCCGCACTTATATGAAGGTACTTTATTTGAATCTAATCTTGTATTAGCTCCAAAGTAAAATGATGTGCTTCCCGTGTTGTATTCATCTTCTCCTACACTTCTATCGCTACAATATATCGCAGTCTTACTTACGTATTTATCATAATTAGTTAATAAATTATTTTGATACCATGTATCTAAATATGTTTTTATTGTACTATCATTTTCATTTGTTCTATTATTTTCTAATGACCCACTTGTTCCATACATATATCCTACATACATTGGATTAGTATAATTACTATTAAATGCTGATTTTCCTATATAACCTGAAACAGTATTATGGCTCGTACCAGAATAAAGCATCCTTACACTTCCATCTTCATTAGTACGTATTATTCTCCAGTAAAATCCTCCAAACTTTACCCAGTTATTTGTAGTGTTTCCAACGTAGTAATATACATTACTTCCATCTTCTGTTTGAAAACTCTCACCGGTGTACCCTAACGTACCAGTTGTATTTTCTGAAATTATCATTGTAAAATTTGTTCTCTCTGATACTGTTGGATTATCTCTTAACATCGCCTCGGCCAAAGTTGGTAAATTTTTAGTCAAAGTTACACTACAAGTTTGATTTTTAATAATATTTGATACTTTTACTCCACTAGATGTTATAGTTCCTACAGCTTCACCATCACAAGTTACAGTTGAACCGCTTAACTTATATCCACTATTTGGAGTAATAGTAAATGTAGTTTCACCATTTCTTCCTACCATCGCTGATGATGGACTTGATGTTCCATTTGTAACATTCATTGTTACTGTATGTCCATCTTTAAATTCTACATTACATTCTGTAGGTATATTTACAGTAGTCAATCTGATAGTATTTCTATCAGAATCCCATTTTCCTACGCTTCCATTAGTACAGCTTACACTACTAATTAAATATGGACTAGTGCTTTTAGGAAAATAATCTAATGCTGTTCCATTTAATGTTGCACTTGCTATCTTTATGTCTCCTTTTTCAACTAATATATATGGATTACTTTTAGTTCCACTTCCTGTTACACTTACATCATTTTGTAAATATATTACTGGTCTTACTCCAGATGAACTTGTTGCTTCTCCTAGTATTCCACTTGTTATTGTTTTTAATGTTCCACTTTCTTGTACATACCAACTATCACTTATGTTCATGTACGTTCCTTCATCATATTCACTACTTGATAATAATCCTATATTTGTATAACTACTTGTTGTACAATTTGTTCCTGTACAATTAAACTTATTTGTACTTAATACATAATCACTTGTTTTTGTTAATGTATTATAAAATGCATTTAATGTACTTGTTATATTACTTTGTGTTGATGTTCCTATAACACTTTCACTTATTATTTTTATTCCACCTACTGAATCATATTGTCCTATTATTCTCCATAAGTTCTTTGTTTTATCACTATTTTCTGGGTATTGTAAATAATTTGTTTTTGTTTCTCCTCCATATGGATTATCCATTACATCAACAAGTGGTTTTCCAGTTGTTAATGTAAGTATGTTATCATAGGCTTCTGTTATTCTTGTATAACCTGTAAGTGGTGTTACTTCTGTATTATGACTATACCCTCCACTTACATTAAAGCTAACATTTAAATCACTTGTTGCTTGTATTACTACTTTTATAGTTTTTTCATATATACCACTACTATTTTTACTTATCTTTCCACTTGGTAACCATCCAGTAGATTCTGCATAATATATATTTCCTGTACCACTATTGATTTTATAATCTAATCCATAATTTGTTTTTATGCTATTTAAACTTGTTATTTTAACTAAAACAGTTGCTGTTTTACCACTTGTAAGTGTTACAGATGTTCCACTAATTGTTTCTTCTCCTCCAGTAGTAGTTATATCTATTCCATACATTAAGTTACCTATCATTAATTCTGTTGCTTTATATCCGTCTGTAACATATACAAATGCTCCATAACTTAAACCTATAACTAAAGAGGATAACAACATTATCACAAAAGTTATTCCAGTTTTAGTTTTAAATAATCTTTTTATATTAACTTTCATTTATTATCCTCCTTTTTAACAAGTTGAATTTGTTTCATCTATTACATATGGATCATCAGGGGTACCTGTTCCAGTTACATATGCACATTTATCAATTGACAAAACTGGTCGTGGATATGACCAACCATTAGATGTTAGTTTACCATTTTCAACTACCAATAAACGTTGATAACCACCACCCATATATGTATAAGTTGAATACCCCATTAACAATGTTGCACCATCATAATCTTTTACAAACCACGAATCTGTACTTGCAGCCGTAAAAAGCTTACCTCCTGCAAAAACAACTTCATCAGCCGTCATTAATGCTATTGGATATTTTAACTGTCCATTTCCGCCACCATTAGTACTTGCACTAAACTTATCAGCAATTGCTTGTGTGCTTTCAAACAACCCATCACTTCCATCAGAGCCACACTTATAAGATGGTTTGTTGCTTTCTGCTCTCATATAAAAGCCAGAATAGCCATAACTATTACCTTTTGGTCTACTTCTATCATCACAATATATGGCAGATTTGCTAACATATTTATCATAATTAGTTAAAAAGTTTGATTCATACCAGCCATCTATAATTTTCTTTTGGTAACTATCTGTATCATTATTTCTGGAATTTTCTAGTGAATCATTTTTAGTAGTGTCTGTTTTACCATAAATGTACCCAATTCCATAAACTGTATCAGTTCTGGCAACCGTCCCATTAGGAACAGTATAACTATTTCTTAAATCAACCGTACTACTACTACTTTTTCCTATAAATCTCCATTTCCCAGTGTATAGTAACCTCACGCTTCCATCTTCATTAGTTCTGATTATTCTCCATAATACGGGATCATTCTTTGAATATATTTTAGTGCAAGTTTTGTCCGTTGGACAAGTATCAGTATAAACATAATTTAAATAAGCAGAACTATCATAGTAACTATATAAATCAGTAGGATATAAACCAAATGCAACATAATTATTATCAGTGATACCAGAATAGTAGTATACATCACTACCATCCTCCGTTTTATTTGTTTTATAAATTGTTCTTGTTGTATTAGCTGTATTTGTTACACTAAAATCTGTTCTTTCACTTATTGTCGGATTATCTCTTAATATAGCTTCTGCTAAAGTATAAACTCTTTTTATATTTGTGTTACAATCTTGACTACTTGATGTACTATTTACCAATATTTGATCATCATTTAAAGTGGAATTACAACTAGATATTTCAGTAACTATATACCCTTCAGTAACATAAAAAGTAACAGGTGTTTGTACCGTTGGAGTCTTACTTGTTGAATCAACTTTATCAACTAAACTTTCAGTTGAAGTTAATGTTACCATAGTTGAACTTTTAGTCTTATCAGTAGTAAAATCAATAACACAACTATCAAAATCTTCTAATGTTACCATTTCAAGTTCCCAGTTATCATTATCCCAAACTAACTTACTACCATTCTTGCAAGTAATAGAACTAACAACATATCCACTACCTTTAGCTGGCATATTACTAGACCCAACGCTTACTCCATCTATAGTATAAGCTAACATATCTTTTTCTTCCAATAAACTCAGTGTATCCTTATCTCTTTTAATAAATACAAATGGTAAAACTCCCATTATTAAAATAATTGGAAAAATATATTTAAAATACTTTCTTAGCATATTATCACCTATTCTTTATTATAACTATTAATTACTTTCATTATAAGTATAAAACATTTTATATTAATCGTCAATTACAAAAATGAAAGTTTTACATTAAACTTTCATTAAATCTTTTAATTTTTTTATAGCTTTTTTCTCAATCCTCGATATATAACTTTGACTAATTCCTAACATATCAGCAACCTCTTTCTGAGTATACTCATCTGTATTATTAAGTCCATATCTTAAAGTAAGAATTTCTCTATCTCTTTTATTTAATTTACTTATCTCTTTACTTAAAATAACTTTATCTACTTCATCTTCATATGCTTTTTCTACTATATTATCTTCAGTACCCAAAACATCTTCTAAATGCAATTCATTACCATCACTATCTAAATTAATAGAATCTTCAAAGCTTACTTCTACTTTCCTTCTTTTATTTTTTCTTAAAAACATCAATATTTCATTATCAATACACCTACTAGCATAAGTAGCCAATTTAATATTTTTATCTAATTTATAAGTCTTTACTCCTTTAATTAAACCAATAGTACCTATACTTACTAAATCTTCTAAATCATACATAGTATTATCATATTTCTTAGCTAAAAACACTACCAATCTTAAATTATGTTCAATTAATTTATTTCTAGCTAACATATCCCCATTATTACTTTTATTAACTAAATCCTCTTCTATCTCTTTTTCTAAAGGTGGTGGAAGCATATCAGTACTTCCCAAATAAAAGCATTTGTTTTCACTACCAAAAATTTTCTTTAATAATTCTAATAATTTCATCTTATCCCTCCATTAATAGGTAATTTAATATACAATTTACACCATTTCTTTTAATCTTATCATTTGATAAACCCACTACTACATCTTTTCTTATTCCTAATCCTTCTATAAAAACTTTATTAACTTTAATACACTTTAAAAGCACACTATTATTAACTGACTCTATTGGTACTAAATAAAAATTTCTATTATTAATTAATTTATTTAATTCTTTATTATAAACAATAATAATCTTTTTATTATTATAAGGATCTACTAAAGTATTACCCGTATCCATTAATCCATTTAATTTAATAATTTTATTATTAATATATAAATCTACTTTATGATATAACTTAATATCATTTTTATATTTTTTCATCATTTTAGTATAAAAATACAACACTAATGGTCCAAGTATTAAAACAAATATATAATTTGTACCTATACCACTATGGAAGAAAACAATACCTATATTTTTATAACTAAATTCTAAATTTAGGTAATACATAAATCCACCCAATATAATACTTACTATATAAAAATAGAATAAATTATTTAAAGTATACTTAATATCATGATATCCAAAAGTACTTAGAATTATAATAATACTTAAAATGATTTTAATAATAAATAAACTAAATGTAGTAAATGGAATAAATAATACTAATATTGTAATACTCCCAATAATCGCACCTATAAATATTCTTATTAATTTAGTATTTCTTTTAAGTAATATAGAAGTAGTTAAAAGAATAATAAAATCAAATGCAAAATTAAGAAATAATATTAAATCAATATATATTTTCACATTACCACCTATCTAATTATATAAAAAAAACGACACAAAATTTGTCGTTTTTTAGTTATTAGTTAATTTTAATTTTGCTTCCTCATAATGTTCTTTTAACTCTAATCTTTTATATTCTTTCATAATTAATTGTTCTGGTGTTTCTTGTTCTATATTACTCAATTCTAACTTTCTATTTTCTTCCATAAAAGCCATAGCAATAAGTCTAAAATTAAAGTAATTAAACTTTCCACCTTGAGTTATAAATGATGAATAAAATCTACTAAAAGCTGTAATATCTGCATTAGGATTATATTTCAAAGTTTCTCTTAAAGCAAATAATCTATCATATTCTTCTATATTAGTTCTACATGAAGCTTCTATCTGTTCACTATCAAGTATAGTAGATAATAAAGAAGGTGTAACTTCAAAGAAATTATTAACACTATGTATTAAGAAACGTCTATCAATATAATTTTTATCTTTTTTATAAACAACAGGTAAATCCCTAATATCTTTATTATATCTATATAAGATTACTATATTATGATTATTATTAATACCATAAGCTTTCTTTAAAAGAGATTCATTATCATACATAGTAGTCATCATATCTATTTTTTCAAGAGTAGATGGTTCAGTAATCTTCTTATATCTTTTAAATTCAATTATATTATTACCCAATATTCTTACTTTACCAAGAAAATATGGATTCTTAGGATTACCATTATACTTTTGTATCTTGTCTAATAATTCTCCTATTTCATATTGACTACTAAAAGTTCTAGTCTCAACTTTATCAATTATACCTAACGTATATCTACTTATTTCTTTCTTATTCATAATTCCCCCATCACTATTTACATTGTACCATATTTTTATACATTTGTCAATTTAGCATGTACTAGCATTTTCATCAACTACATATGGATCGGTTGCAGTACCTGTTCCTGTTACTATAACACATGAGTTCAAAGATAATACAGGACGAACTACATCCCTATAAGCCGAATCGTTACTTTTATAGGTACCAACAACACTATTACTTAATTTACCTGAAGCTTCAACATTAAACATATTTGAACTAGAGCCACAATTATATGGTGTCAACAACCACCAACTTAAAGTAGTTATTGCATTTCCCTTACTATCAGTATAATACCATGCATAAGGATTAGACAAGTTAGTATTAATCACGCCTCCAGCAAATACCACCTCATCAGCAGTCATTAAAGCAATTGGATATTGTAATTGTCCATTTCCTCCACTACTAGTGTTTGTACTAAACTTATCAGCAGTATCAGCAGTAGAAAATAATGCACCACTAGCATCAGTCCCACATTTATATGATGGTGCTTTATTTAAACTCAATCTTGCATATGCTCCAAAATAAAATGTTGTACTTCCAGCCTTTCCTACATTATAAGTTCCTTTTCCTACACTTCTATCATTACAATATATTGCTGTTTTACTAATGTATTTGTCATAATTAGTTAATAAATTGTTTTTATACCAAGTATCAACTACCGTTTTTATTGAACTATCATTTGTATTAGTTCTGTTACTTTCTAATGATCCACTTGTTCCATACATATAGCCTATGTCAATTGGATCATATTTAGTCTTATTAAAATCAGAACCTGCGATGCTTCCTGATCCACTATCATGGTTTGTTCCTACATATAAAAGTCTCACACCACCATCTTCATTAGTTCTTATTATTCTCCAATAGTATTCTCCGAATTTTACCCAGTTATTTGTTGTATTTCCTGAATAGTAATACACATCACTAGAGTTTTCTGTCTTATTAGTTTTATATATAGTCCCTGTTGTATTAGCAACATTTATTACACTAAAATCCGTTCTTTCACTTACAATCGGATTATCTCTTAATATTGCACTTGCAAAAGTTGTAGGTTTTTGAGTTCCTTCTTCAATATAAAGATTACCAGATAATACTTTTCCCATATCTTCATATTGGTTTCTATCTTCTTCTTTAAACTTTATTTCAATTGTATATTCTTGTGTTGTCTTACCAGCTATTGAATTATTATAAGATAATACTTTATTACTAGCAGTATCAGACTTAGGTAATACATCATAATCAGTCATATTAAGACCACTATTAGTACTTGTAATCTTATATACCATATTATTTGATACAAAAGTATTTATTAAATCTTGTATTATAATATTATACTTATACTCAGTCTTAGACTTATTTTCTATACTAAATGTTTTAGTTACAGTCCAACCTGGTTCAACTTTACTCCCAACTATTTCATCCCCATTATTAAATATTACTCTTAAATCTCCTGTATTAATAGTAACATCCTTTTTATCTCCTTGAATCATAGTCATAAAATAAGCTAAAGTCACTCCAATAAAAGTAACTAAAACTAATCCAATTCCATAAATCAAAAATTTCTTTTCCTTAGTCATTTTAATTACCATCCTATCTTTTACATCTTAATTTTAACAAAAAATATTATTTATTACAATATACTAATTTAAAAAGATGTGATACTTCACACCTTTAACTTATTTTTTTCAACTCATCTAATATTTTTAATGCTTCCATTGGAGTTACTTCTAATGGATTTATATTATTTAAATATTCTCTTAGTTCATCTTTTTCTGGTTCTTTAAGTTCTAATTCAAATTGTTTAATATGTGTTTTTTCATTACTTTTATTTTCATACATATTAAGTAATTTTTCTGCTTCAGTTATAACTTCTTTGGGTAAGTTAGCTAATTTAGCAACATTTATACCATAACTTTTATCAACTGCTCCTTCCATTACTTTATGTAAGAAAATAACTTCTCCATTAGTTTCTTCTACTCTAACATGAACATTTTTTATACCGGGAGTATATTCACTCATTTTAGTTAATTCATGATAATGTGTGCTAAACATAGTTTTACAATTTAAATGTTTACTAATATAAGTAATAATACTACCCGCTAGGCTCATACCATCATAAGTACTTGTTCCTCTACCTAATTCATCAAATAATATCAAACTATTCTTAGTAGCATTTTTTAAAGCATAAGCACTTTCTTTCATTTCAACCATGAATGTACTTTCTCCACCTACTAAATCATCACTAGCACCTATTCTTGTAAATATCTTATCAAATATAGGTAAATCTGCTTCTTTAGCAGGTACAAAAGATCCTATTTGATTAAGTATAACTATAATTGCTAAACATCTCATATAAGTACTTTTACCACTCATATTTGGACCAGTTATCATTAGAATATCTGTATTATTATCCATTATAATATCATTACTAACATATTCATCTTTAATAACTTTTTCTACTACTGGATGTTTGCCTTCAATTATTCTAACATTGTGTTCATCATTAATATTAGGTCTTACAAAATTACATTCTTCGCTTACTGTACTTAAACTTTGCATTACATCATAATAACTAATCATTTTACTTACTTCTTGTAAATCAGGTATATATTCTTTTACTTTTTCTTTTATTTCATTAAATAAATCATATTCTAAAGACTTAATCTTTTCTTCAGCATTAAGTATCATATCTTCTTTTTCTTTTAATAAAGGAGTAATATATCTTTCACCAGTACTTAAAGTTTGTTTTCTCATATAACCAAACTCTTCTTTAACATCTTTTATTTGTCCTTTACTTATTTCAATATAATATCCAAATACTTTATTATATCCTACTTTAAGATTCTTAATACCAGTTCTTTCTTTTTCTTCAGTTTCAAATTTACTTATAAAGTCTTTACCATTTTTTCTAATACTTCTAAGTTCATCTAATTCTTCACTATAACCTTCTCTTATTACATTACCTTCTTTAATAGTAACTGGAGCATCTAAATCTATTGAACTATCTAATAAATCATATAATTCATTAAATGTTTTAAGTAATGGTAAATTTAAACTACTTAATACATTATTTATATCTGGTAATACCTTAATACTATTTTTAAGTTGTAATAAGTCTCTACCATTTAAATTAGATACTACTACTTTACCTACTAATCTCTCTAAATCATATATTTCATATAAGAATTCTTTAAGTTCACTTCTTAATAAAAACTCTTTATTAAATAATTCTATTAAATCATGTCTTTTAGTAATTTCTTCTTTACTTATACTAGGCATTAAAATAAATTCTTTTAATAGTCTTGCTCCCATACTAGTTTTAGTTTTATCTAATAGCCATAATAAACTGTATGTTCTATCTTTAGTTCTAAGTGTTTCTACTAGTTCTAAGTTTCTTATAGTTTCTTTATTTAAACTTAAATAAGATGTTGAATCAACATATTCAGCTTTCATCAAATGACTTATTTCTTTCTTTTGATTAAATGTTATGTAAGATATTAGTCTTAATGAAGTATCTATAAGTTTAGAATCATTTAAATGACTCACTTTATCTTTAGATATACTAGTATAATCTTTATCATATATGCTTACAAATATATTATAGTTATTTTTTAATGTATATAAAAGTTCTTTATCAAAGTTATTATCTACTACTACTTCTTTAATTTGTAGATTAACTAATTCACTTATTAATTTATCTTTATCATAACCTATATATGTAACACATAGTTTACCACTTAATAAGTCAAGATAACTTAAAGCATATATGTATTTATAATCTGATATACTTGCTACATAGTTATAACTTTTATCATCTAAGCTTTCTGTACTTGTAAGTGTTCCTTTACTTACTATTTGTATTACTTCTCTTTTTACTATTCCTTTAGCAGTTTTAGGATCTTCCATTTGTTCACATATAGCTACTTTATATCCTTTATCTATTAGTTTTTCTAAGTATACATTTAATGCATGATGTGGTATTCCACACATAGGCACTCTTTCTTTAAGGCCTGCATTTTTACCAGTAAGTGTTAGTTCTAATTCATGAGATGCAGTTAAAGCATCTTCAAAGAATAATTCATAGAAATCTCCTAATCTATAAAAAAGTAATACATCTTTATAATCTAATTTAGTTTTAATGTATTCTCTCATCATAGGACTTACTTCATTTATATCAACATCACTTAATTTCATACAACCACTTCCATAGATTATTTTACTATATAATTACAATTTTTTCCAATTAAAAACCTAAAATAATATATTTTAGGTTAATTTTCTGCTTTAGCACATTGGCTATCTATATTTAAAGTATAAGGTGTATTAGGATTACCATTACCACTCGCTACTGTGGCACATGATTTAATTGATATAACTGGACGATAGTAATAACGCATACCAGGATGATAATCCCATAGGTACCCAGGTTTTTCATCTTTATTTACTAAAAATACCATATAGTTTCCTGCATATTCACATGGGCTCATTGTCCACCAACCTTCATCATTAGTTATGCTTTGACCAAGACTATTAGTATAATACCATGCATATGGACTAGATAATTCTTCCCAATAAGCTCCACCTGCGAAAGCTACTTCATCAGCTGTCATCGCAGCGACTGGATAAGTTAACAAACCATTACCACCAGAAGATGTACTCACACTAAATTTATCAGCCAATCTTTGTGTAGTTCCAAATATTCCGCCTTTACCATCTCCTCCACATTTATAAGAAGGAGTAAATGTTGAACTTAATCTTATGTAAGGTGCATATTCCACACTAGAACCAGATTGAGTTCCACTTCTATCATTACAATATATTGCTGTTTTACTTACATATTTATCATAACTAGCAAGTAAATTATTTTTATACCAATTATCTATATATTCTTTTTGTTCACTATCAGATATATTATTCTTTATCATATATCCAACATCAAAAGCTGAATTATAATAAGATTTCTGGGACAAAACTGCATCAGTAGTAGTATGACTTGTACCAGCATACAATAGTCTTACACTATCATCTTCATTAGTACGTATTATTCTCCAGTAAAATCCTCCAAACTTTACCCAGTTATTAGTAACATTACCTGAATAATAATATACTGTTACATTATCTTCTGTTTCATTTGTTGTATATAAAGTTCCTGTAGTAGTTTTAGTAAATGATAAATCAAAATTACTTCTTGTAGTTCTTCCCTTATTATCATTAAGTATAGTTTCTTTAAAAGTAAGTTGTTTAACAACAAGATTTAAAACGCAACTAGTATCTTTAGTTATATTAGATATTTTAATGTTTCCTTCTGAATCAGTAGTAAAATCTTTATTAACTCCATCACACTTTAAATTACCTAAAGTATTATCTATCTTATAACCACTATTAGGAGTAACTTTAAATAAAGCCGGTTCACTACTAGTTACTTTAACTTCGCTTTTATCTGAAGTACCATTATTAACTGTTAATTTAACAGTATACACAGTTCTTTCTAATGTTAATGTACAATTCAAATCCTCATTTATATTAGTTATTTTAATGTTACCCTCTGAATCAGTAGTAAATTCTTTATTACTATTATTACACACTAATGCACCACTTTTATTACTTAAAGCATAATCCTCATTAGGAGTAATACTAAATATTGCATCTTTACCACTTACTACTGATAAACTATAATTATTTGATGAACCATTTATCACTTCTAAATTAATATTATAATATTTTGTAGGTTCTATATCCATAATTATCATCCAGGGATCTTTATAAGTACCACTTCCACTTACTCTAGTTCCACTTTTAATGTTAACACTAGGTCTTAAACCACTTTCACTTGTAACATCTTCTATACCATTGGATTTAACATTCTTAATAGCATTATTATCTAATCCAAACCAACTATCATCTATTATCAAATAATTAACCCTATTATATTCATAAATACTAAATAAGCCAATTTTTTCATAATCAGAAGCAATACATCCATCACTATTACAATTAAATTTATTAGTATCTGTTATATAAGTATTTCCATTTTCAAATGTATTATAAATAATATCTAAATTCTTTTTAATATCAGTTGTTGAAGTAACATTTACTACTTTAGCATCCAATATACTAAAACTTAATATTAAATATACAAATACAAAAAACCTAAATTTATTCTTCATCTGTTTTCTCCTATTCTATATCAATTTTACTATTTAGAGATTAAAAAAACAAGTAAATTTAATTAAACTTACTCATTTGTTTCATTAATTGATTAACTTGTTTCTGATTAGGTGTTCTACCCATACCTCTCATCAAAGTCTTTATCATTTCTTCATTGATTGGTGGATTTTCTTTTAATTGTTTAGTCATTAATTTCTTAGCTATTAAAAATCCAATAATTATTCCTGCTATTAAACCACCTAAAACATATAATATATCCCAAATCATAATTTTCCTCCTACATAAATTATATAATAATTATATTAAAATAACAATTAAAATTAACTATTTATTTTAATAAGCTATTATATTCTTTTAACATGTAGAATTAGTCTCATCCACTACATATGGATCATCAGCAGTTCCTGTTCCTGTTACTTTAACACAAGAAGATAGTGAGATTACTGGACGAACGCTATAATTGTCTGAAGCTGTTTTAGTAGAACCAACACCTTCCCCATTTACTAAAAATGACCCACACCAATGCATTATTTTAACAGCTAGTCCATCAGTCCAAAGACCTTCCTCAAAAGCATTAGGCGTCATTGTTATAAATTCAAATTCATTATCTTTATTCATAAACCAAACATATGCTGAATTGGCTATCATTTTTCCATATACTCCACCAGCAAAAACAACTTCATCTCCAGTCATTAAAGCAATTGGGTATTTTAGTTTTGCACTTACATTTTCCACACTAAATGCATCTTCTATATTATCACAATTATATGTTGGCTTTGATGGATTTTTTGTAGAAGATAATAATCTTGTAATTCCACCATAATTAAAACTACTACTCACACTATATGTACCATATCCTATGCTTCTATCATTACAATATATAGCTGACTTACTTATATATTTATCATAATTAGTTAACAAATTATTTTCATACCAAGTATCTATATATGTTTTTATTGTACTATCATTTTCATTAGTTCTATTACTTTCTAAAGAACCTGTTGTTCCATACATATAACCTGCATACATTGGATCATTATCAATTGTATTAAATGCAGAATCGCCTATCTTTGGACTTGTTTCATTTGCATTTAAACCTTGATATAATAGTCTTACACTTCCATCATGATTTGTTCTTATTATTCTCCAGTAAAATCCTCCAAATTTAACCCAGTTATTTGCGGTAGAACCGGCATAATAATACACATTAACTGGGGTACTACCAACTATACTTTCTGTTGAAGTAAATAATGTTCCTGAAACGTTATCTGTGTATGGCGAATCAAAAGTAGTTCTTTCACTTATTGTTGGATTATCTCCTAACATTGCCTTAACAAGTGTAGGTACATTTGTTGTTCCTTTTTCAATATAAATCTTACCTATTACGCTTTTGCCCATATCTTCATATTGGTTTCTATCTTCTTCTTTAAACTTTACTTCTATTGTATATTCTTGTGTTGTTCTTCCTGA
>CAKOLW010000011.1 GCA_934096405.1 uncultured Bacilli bacterium | reverse complement strand
GATAACTATCCAAAATATGTTCTTTCAATGGATAAATTTGATTTATCACAAAATGGAATAATTCATAAAAATATAATAGATTGGTTGCTAGAAAAATAATGAGTAGTTTAAATAAGATGTAAATCTCTGATTGATAATCTCTTTATTTTTCTATTTATACAATTTAAGTGTATAAAATTTGTTTTTTAACACTAATATATTATAGGAGGATTTTATGATTATACCAACTATAACTATAGAAGAAAATGGAAGAGAGAAATATTATGATTTGTATAGTAGACTACTTAAAGATAGAATTATTTTTTTGAGTGGAGAAATTAATGATGAAGTGAGTAATGTAGTGGTGAGTGAGTTACTTTATTTAGATGGTGTTAGTAATGATGATATTTATTTGTATATAAATAGTCCTGGTGGGAGTATAACTTCTGGGATGGCTATTTATGATACTATGAATTTTATTAAGAGTGATGTTTCTACTATATGTGTAGGAATGTGTGCTAGTATGGCAGCCTTTCTATTGTCTAGTGGGAAAAGAGGTAAAAGGTTGGCACTTAAAAATTCTGAAGTGATGATACATCAACCATTAGGTGGATGTCAAGGACAAGCAACTGAGATTAAAATTGCGGCTGAGAGAATTATAAAGTTGAAAAAGAAACTTAATAAAATATTGAGTGATAATACTGGGAAGAGTCTTAAAAAGATAGAAAATGATACTGAAAGAGATTATTTTATGGATAGTAACGAAGCTTTAGAGTATGGAATTATTGATAAAGTGATATAAAAAGAATCTTTAGTTTTTGACTAAAGATTTTATTGTGTATATTTGATTTTTAGATGTTTCTACTTCATTTATGCAATCATTTAATACAATAAATGATTTTTTACACATTTGTCCTTGTGGAGTATTTTTTAAAATTTCTATTTGTTTTATTATGTTTTCTTTTGTTTTTGTAGCAGCTAGGTAATAGTATGATTTAAAGATAGCTTTTAAATATTCTATTAATCCATATGATGCTTTAACATTGTGAAATGCATCTGGTATCATTAATGGTTTTATTGTAAGAGAAAATAATACACTAACTTTTAATTGTTTATAACTTTTTTCTAAACTATTATCTTTATAAATTTTTGATGTAATGTAGTCATATAATAAAGTTATAACTTTGTTAGCTTGAAAATCATTATTTAAAGCTTCTATTTCTTGTTCTTTTTCCAAGTAACATAGAGAAATAATTTTGTCTATTAATATACCTTTTTTATTGTTATTATCTGCTTTATCTAATTCTTGATATAAGTAATAACTTATTAAGTTATAGAAATCTTTATCATATAAATAATCAAATATATATGAATATATACGTTCGGAATTTGTAGGTTTTATTAGAAAACTTTGTAAATTTTTTGGTATATAAAATTTTGATTTTTGTATTCTGTTAGCTAATCTTAGTTTATTAAATCCAACTTTGTTTATATCTTTATCTATTAATTCTGTTTCTGTTGTACCATATTCACTTATGTAGTTATTATCTAATAGATATTTCTCTATTTGTGTTAGTTTTTCTTCTGAAGTTATAAGTCTATTTAATATGTTTTCTTCAACTGAAGATAGTGATTTTAGTTCAGCAATTAATTCTTCTTTTTTTGATTTATTATTATTTTTAATTGTATTAGATAAATTAATATAAATATTATATATACTTTTTTCTAAATTTATTAACATTTTTATATCTTCTAGTTCTGTATTTGTTAACATAGTATCCCCCTTCTTGATGAGATGTATTATATCATTATTTAATTTTTATGTATATTTTTTTATGTAGCTAAGCATTTGAAAAAGTCTTTAGTTCTTGCAAGTAATTCTCTTGATTCTCTATATAAAACACCACTATGTTTTCTTAAGTCTGATGGTGAACCATATGAGTCTAATTTGTATTTATCAGAGATGTATAGTGCTCGGTATAGATGGTATTTTTGTGTTACCAATACTATTTTATTTAGTTTATAAGTTTCTTTCATGTTTTTAATTGTGTCATATGTTGATAAGCCATATTGGTCAGTTATTATATTTTCTTCTGGTATACCTTGTTTAATTGCATAATTTTTCATTACTGCGACTTCATTTCTTTCTGGGTGTGTTCCATCTCCACTCATTATTATTTTTGAAGAAATTCCTTCATTATAAAGCTTAATAGCTTCATCTAGTCTATCTTTTAATATTGGACTTGGCTCTTTATTTTTTACTCCTGTACCTAATACTACTATTGCTGAGATGTCTTTTAGTTCATTATAATTGTTAACAATTTTGTCTTTAGTGTTATATATAATATAAAAATTTGTTGATAAACCAATAGTTGTACACACTAAAAATAAAATTAATATTATATTATTTATTTTTTTCATTAGTACTCCTAAATTTTTTAGATTTTTTATTTACCATTTCTTTTATTTTTCTAAATCTATGATTTATACCACTTTTTGTTATATTAGAGCCTGTTTCCATACTTATAATTTCTGCTAGTTCGCCCATAGAACTTTCTGGGTATTTTTCTTTATAAATGCATACTTCTTTTATTTTATCATCAAGCAGGTCAAAGTCATATATTTCTTTTAGTTTTTTTATGTTTTCTAATTGTTCATTTGAAGAGAATACTATTTTATCTATATTTGCTTGTTCACAGTTATTTAGTCTATTGGTCATATTTTTGTGATCTCTATATATTCTTATGTCTTCATAATAGAATAAACTGTTATATGCATTTAATAATTTTATAAAGTCACTTATTTTTTCTGATTCTTTTATGTATACCATGTAATGTCTTTCTCTTTTTAATACTTTGCTTGAGAAATTTAAGTCATTTAATAATTTGTTTATAAAGTTTGCAACTTTTTTGTTATCTATTATAAATTCTAAATGATATCTACTTGTTTTTGGATCATTAACGCTACCGCATATTAAAAATGCACCTCTTAGATAAGCTTTTTTTTCTTCTAAGTTATCAGTTATGTAATCTTCTGGTATGTATCTTCTTTTGTTATTTTCATCTATTATATTAAGTGTTTTTAATATTTTTTTATCTTTGTCTTCTACTGATATATTTACTATGTAGTTTTTGTTTAGTCTGTTAATTTCTTGTGTTGTTATTTCAATTTTTTGATTGAATAAGTTTTTTATAAGTGTATATATTCTTCTTGATACTCCTATGTTTTCTGTATATATTTCAAATGATTCTTTTTTTATTTCAGCTGAAATGTTTATAATTGCTGATAGTTCTGCGATTATTTCTGTTTCTGGGTATTCAAGATTTAACATTTCATTTTTTATATTTGTTGTAAAAGACATAGTACACCTCTTTTCTTGAGTAAATTATATCACATTTGATTATATAAGAAAAGAATCTTACTTTTGTAAGACTCTTACCAATCTCTTCCATAGAACCAACCATCTGGGAAGTATATTACTGATGTCGGATCAATTAATGATGAACGATATGCTCCAGCGGTTACATGGCCATCACATATAGATAAGTGAAGGTGTGCACCTGTTGTACAATAGTCATAACCACCATGTGAAGTACTTGTTGAGTATCCACCCATGTGAGCGATAACTTGATTTGTTGTTACTACATCGCCGACTTGTGTGTCTGCGGTATCTAATAAGTGCATATAAACTGATGTATAGTTTTTACCATTTATGTTGTGATATATAAATATAACATTTCCTCCACAACTCCATCTTTGAATAGTACTAACTATTCCTGGTGCGACTGGGTAAACATCTTTTCCTTCTGCAGGAGAAGAGTCTGATATATCTAGACCACTATGGTATGATAAACTTCCACTAAATGGATCTGATCTATAACCAAACCAACTCATTATTATTCCTTTGTTAACTGGTCTTAAGAAACCTGTTGCAGTAGGTACAGTGTCTCCACAAGTTGCTAGGTTATCACTTCTGTCAGTACACCCCATATCTTCATAGAACGCTATTAGACTTTCTTGAGTACTAATTTTTGCATCTATTGATATTGCTTCATCATCTAATTCATCTATTCTACTTCCTATTTCAGATAGTTTAACTTTTAATTTTTCTCTTTCAGATTCTTGAGTTTTAATATCATTCTTAAGTTGTTCTTTTAATTCATTATTTTGTTTTATTAAATCATTCATTTCTTTTATTAAGTTAGAATTATATTTACTTAATTGTTCTACTACCGAAATTCTATGAATAAAATCTGTAAAGTTTTTTGCTTTGAATATGTATTCTAAATATGATTTTTCACCACTTGTTACTTGTAAAAATACAAGTATTTTTTTTGTTTCTTCTTCTTTCTTTTTTATTTCACTTTCTAATTCAGCAATTTTTTCTGTTGCTTCTTGTATTCTTTTATTCAGGTTTTCTATGTTTTGTTCAGTTGTCATTATTTCATTACTAGTTTTTCTGTATTCTTCTTCTGACATTTGTTTTTGAGTATCTTGTTCTTGCTTTTCTTGTCTTAATTCATACAATTCATCATATAGGTCTCCTAATGTTGTAGCATTACTTTTAGTTGGTAATGAGAAAAATATTCCTAGTAATAAAATAATTAATACTACTTTTTTCTTCATTATATTTTTAAGTACCTCCTTACAGCTTTATATGAACCAAAGGCACCTACTAATACACCAATAGATACTAATATTATAGATAAGTTTAATAATATTTTTTCAGGTCCTACTAAACTTATTACTTCTGTAAATAGTATTCCACCTAGTTTATCATATAGAATTACATAGCCATAACAACTTACTAAAACAGGTATTATACTACCTAAGAAACCTAGTATTATTCCTTCAAAGAAGAAAGGTAATTTTATGTATGAGTTTGATGCTCCAACTAATCTCATTATTTCTATTTGTCTTTTTCTACTAGATATAGTTATTTTTATTGTGTTACTTATTAAGAATGCAGTTACTATTATAAGTCCGGCAACTATACCTAGTGTTATTTTTTTAACTATGTCGAAGATTTTTACTAATTCTTCTACCATCCCTTCTCCATATTTAACTGTGTTTACTTTGTCTATTCCTTCAATTTGTTTAGCTGTTACGCCTATTTTTTCAGTATCTTTTACTTTTACTAAGTATTCATCTAATAAAGGATTATTATTTTCATTATATTCATTAAGTATTGTTCCTAAACCATCTGATTCTTTAGCCATGTCTTTTCTTATGTCTTCTTTTGACATAAATGTTACACTTTCTATATTATCTAAATAATCTATTTTTAATTCTATTGCTTTTTTATCTTCTTCTGTTGCATCTTTATCTATATATACGACTATTGTTACATCTTTTTCTATGTCATCAGTAAAGTTTTTTATGTTTTCGGATAGTATTATTGAAACAGCTACTAAGATTAGAGTTATTGTTATACAACTTATACTTGCTAGGCTTAGAGAGAAGTTTCTAAATACACTTTTAAATCCATCTTTTAAATTATTTCTTAATATTCTAAATGCTTTCATTATTTACTGTATCCTCCCTTTTCTTTATCTCCGACAAGGATACCTTTTTCTAAAGTTATTACTCTTTTTTTGTATTTGTTAACTATGTCTTTGTCATGTGTCGCCATTATTATTGTTGTTCCTTCTTCATTTATTTTATTTATTATTTCCATTATTCCCATTGATGTGTCTGGATCTAGATTACCTGTAGGTTCATCGCATATTAGTATTTTAGGATTGTTTACTATCGCTCTTGCGATTGATACCCTTTGTTGTTCTCCACCTGATAATTGGTCTGGATAACTTCTAAATTTTTCTTTTAGTCCTACTTTTTCTATAGCTGTCATTACTTTTTTTCTTATTTCTTTTTCTGGTAATCCATATATTTCTAATGCAAATGCAACATTTTCAAATACTGTCATTTGTGGTAATAGTTTATAATCTTGGAATACTATACCTATTTTTCTTCTAAGTATATAAACTTTTCTGTTTCTTAGTTTTGCCACATTTATTCCACCTACATATACTTCTCCTTTAGTTGGCTTTTCTTGTCTATATAATAATTTTATTAGTGTACTTTTACCTGATGCTGTTGATCCAATGACAAAAACAAAGTCTCCTTTAGGTATTGATAGATTTATATCACATAGAGCCGTTACGCCATTTTTATATTGTTTATATACATTTCTCACTTCAATTAAATTCATTTTTACCTCCACTTCAATTATACATTATATTCTTAGGTCATGTAATGGCAGTTTATATCTATTTGTACCACCATATACTTCATATGCATCTAATACTGTTATAAAAGCTTTTTCATCTATTTTCTTTATAGTCTCTTTAAGTAGTATATATTTTTCTGTAGGTACTACACACATTATCAATTTTTTATAAGATTTTTTATAGCCACTTTTTATTTTTATTTCACTTGTTCCACTTTTTATTTCATCTATAATGTAATTATTTATTTCTTCTTCTTTTTCAGTATTTATGAATAATACTTTAGAATCACTTATTCCAATTAGAAAGTTATCTATTATTCTGCTTTCTATGTATCTTATAACAAGTCCTATTATTAGCATTTCAGGTCCAAATACTACTGTACCAAATATTAAGATTAGTATATTTATTATTAGTAATGCTCTTCCTAATGGATAACCTAATTTTTTTTGAAATATTATTCCAAGTATGTCAGTTCCACCTGTTGAATAACCTGCTAGATATATTAAAGTACATCCTATTCCATATAATACTCCTACAGCTACTATGTTAAGAAAGATTGAATCAATTTGTACTGTTATTAGATTTTCAGTTAGATATACTCCTAATGTATATATGAATGAACCAATGATACTTGGTATTGTTTCTTTAAATCCTAGTACTAATACTCCTATTACTATTAATAATATGTTTCCAATAAGTAATGTAGTCGCAACATTTATTTTGAATAAGTAATTAAATATTACAGCTATTCCACTTACTCCTCCAATTACTATGTTTTTTGGAACACACAAAGTATTAAATGTTATTGATACTATTGTTATACCTATTATAAACATAAATAAATTTATTATATTCTTTTTATTCTTATTCATATTTTATTCCTTTTTATTCTTATACAGATACATTATATCAAATAATGTAGTTTATTTCTATACTAAGAAGGAAAAAAGTATCTAGTTCGAGTAGATACTTGTTATTGGTCTATACCATAATTTCCTTTTTTAAATTCTATTAGATTAGAATCAATTATGTTTTGTTAAAATAAACTAGTATGATTTTAAAAGTAAAAACCTACTTATGGTAGGTTTCATTATTCATTATTTTAAATATTCTATATATTTGTTCTAATAGTATCCCTCTAAATAAACCATGAGGAAATGTTAGTTTTGAGAAAGATATTAATTCATTGCTTAGTCTTTTTATTTGATCATGTATTCCATCAGAACCACCTATTATAAATGTTATATTTGAGTTACCATTTAGCATAAGACTTTCTATTTTATCTTTGAATTCTAAAGTTGTTAATAACTTGCCTTCTATACACATTGATATAATGTAATCAGAAGTTTTTATATGTTTAAGTATTTCTTCTTTCTCATTATTTATGTTGGAATCTTTTAGTTCAATTATTTCTAATTTATGATATTTGTTTATTCTTTTTTGATAATCGTTTATTAAATCTGTTAGATATTTTTCTTTTATTTTACCTATACATATTATTTTAATCATTAGTTACCTCGGTTAATTCTGTTTGACTTGCACATGTTATGTTTGAAAAACTTATATTATTTTCTTTAAGTACTGACTCGGTTGTGTTTAAAGCTAAATCTATTGTATTATTTTCTTCTGATAAGTGTGCTAGTACAACTTTTTTTGTATTTGGTCCGATAAATCTAGATAGATATCCTGCACATAATTCATTAGATAGGTGTCCTTTATCACTAAGTATTCTTCTTTGTAGATATTCTGGATACCTTCCTTTTATTAATCTTTCGGTATCATGGTTGCTTTCTATTATGTAGTATGTTTTGTTTTGTAGGAATTTAAAGTATCTTTGATTTATGTAACCAGTATCTGTTATGTATACTAGAGATTCATTATTTTTTTCTATTAGAAAACCATTTGATGTTAATGCATCATGAGATGTAGGTATTACTTTTATCATAGCGTCATCAATGTATAATTCATCACCTAAATAGATACTTTTTTCGTAAGGTGTTTTCAGTATTACTTCTTCTACTTCTGGAGTTATATATAATAATGGGTTAACTTTGTTTATAAATACAGGTAGTCCATATGTGTGATCTGAATGGTCATGGGTTATTAGAACAGCATCTATTTCTTTAGGATCTATGTTTATTTTAGATAGTTGTTCTTTTATATGTTTATAGGAAAACCCTACATCTATTAAGATTTTTTTGTTTCCTAAATCTATAAATGTAGAGTTTCCTTTAGATCCACTTCCTAATATATGGATTTTCATTAGTTATATTTTACTCCTAGTGGGTCTATGTAAACACCATTTGCCATTATACGGAAGTCTAAGTGTGTACCAGTTGAATATCCAGTACTTCCCATATATGCAATTAATTCTCCTTTAGTTACTGCAACTCCACTTCTCATTCCATCTGCAAAGCCACTCAAATGCATGTAAATTGTTTGGAATCCTTTTCCATGATCTATGTAAATGTAATTACCCATGTCTCCAGCCCATCCGATTCTAGTGATTGTACCAGATTGAGCAGCATATATTGGTGAACCATAACCTGTACCGGAAATATCTATTCCACGGTGATATGTATGTTCTCCAGATATTGGGTCTGTTCTCCATCCAAAGTATGAAGTTATTACATATGGTCTTATTGTTGGCCAATACCAAGCACCTGTGTCACCTACATAGTTTATAGATAAACCACCTTTTACTATTACTTCATCTACTACTGGTTTAATTACTTCAGTACTTAATGGTATTACTTGAGTTATTACACCATTTATTGTTTCTGTATAGTATTCAACTCTACTGATACCATTTTGTCCAGTTTGTTCTGTCCATGTTGTACCAACTACATATTTATTATCATATTTCGTTTGACTTTGATATGGTACTGTTTTATCTTCAACTAGATTATTTTCTACTACAATACTTATTATTGGTTTTACTAGTCCTACATTAACTTCTTGTCCATTAAATAATAATGCATTTTCACTTACTATTTCAGGGTTAACTATTAAGAATTCTTTTACTGATAGTTCATATTCGTCAGCAATTTGTTTAATTGTTTCTCCTGCGGTTACTATGTGTGTTCCTTGAGTTTCATCAGTACCAAATAACATGTATCTACTTAATTCATTTGCGTCTCTATATATTTTGTCTTCTGTACTTAGATATTTTTCTTTTATAGTTATATTTTCTTTTATATTTATATTTTCTATAGTTGAACCTGTTGTTATTATTTCATCTTGAGTTTCATTTAAGTATTTTTCATATTCAGTTTCATCTACAAAGGCTTTTATTGTATTTTCTACTGCTGTATCAAAGTCCTTTTTATCTAGTACATTTATTTTTTCTATGTTATTTTCATCATGTGTTATTGTTACTTCATAACCTTTTACAGTAAATGGTTCTTCATCTTTTATTTTATTATAAACTTCTTTTACATCGTCTAGTTCACTATCATATGTTACTAATTTAGTTACTTCTAGTCCGATTGGAGCATATATTTTATTTACTTTGTATTCTTTTTTAAGATTTTTTTGTTCTTTATCTATTAAGTCATATAGGGCATCTTCACTTTTGATGACACCTATTGTTTGACCGTTTAGATATACTTGATAAACAGTTTCAGGGTTTTCATCATAACTTTTTCTATCTGTTCCAAGTATAAATATTAGGCTAGTTAGTATGATTACAAATACTGAGCTCCAATATATACTTTTCTTATTCATTTTCTTTTTCCTCACTTCTTAGATAATTTTTGAAATTAGCATGTTCTCTTTCAAAAATTAAATCTACTGTACCAGTACTACCACTTCTGTGTTTAGATATTATTAGTTCTGTTGGTGATAGTGCAGGTCTTTCTTTTGATTTGAATTTGTAATAGTCATCACAATAAATGAACATTACAATATCTGCATCTTGTTCTATTGAGCCACTTTCTTTTAAGTCACTCATTAAAGGTCGTTTGTCTTCTCTTTGTTCCACACCACGAGATAGTTGTGCAAGGGCGATTACTGGCACTTCTAACTCCATTGCTAGTTTTTTTAAGTCTCTTGATATTTCACTTACCTCATTAGTTCTTTGTCCAGAGTACTTGTTTGAACTGCTTATTAGTTGTAGGTAGTCTATTATTATACAGTCTAGACCTTTATCACTATTTTTTAATTTTCTACATTTGCTTCTTATTTCTGCGACTGTTATTCCTGGTGTATCATCTATAAAAAACTTAGTATCTGCTAGTAGACTTAATGCTTCGTTGAATTTTTTCCAGTCCATATGATCTAGTCTACCAGTTCTTAGTTTTTGGCCATCTATTTGTCCAATGGATGAGAACATTCTGTTTACTATTTGAGTTGCTCCCATTTCTAGGTTAAATAAGGCTACTGATTTTTTTGCATTTATTGTCATATATGTTGCCATGTTTATAGCAAGGGCACTTTTACCCATTCCTGGACGACCAGCTAAGATAATTAATTCATTGCCATGAAATCCAGCTGTTCTTCTGTCTAAGTCTTTAAATCCACTAGGTACACCTGTTATGTCTGCACCATTTTTAGATAGTGATTCTATTTCTTGTTGTGCTTTTACTAAGACTTCTTGAATAGGTTTGATATCTTTAATCATTCTATCACTATTTACTCCAAGAATTCTTTTTTCTGCATCTTCAACTATAGAATTTAAATCTTCTGATTCATCATAGCATTCATCTATTATTTTAGTTGATTCTTCTATTAGACATCTTAATACGTATTTTTCAAATATTATTTTTATGTAGTATTCTAGGTTAGCAGGTGTTGCGACTGAATTTACTATTTCAGTTAAATAGTCTATTCCGCCTACTGAACTAAGTGATTTAGTTCTTTCTAATTCATTAGTTACAGTTGTTATATCTACTGCAGTGTCTGTACTTCTTAAATTTAATAATGCTTCAAATATTTTTTTATGACTGTCTAGGTAAAACATAGGCATGGTTAATTCTTCACATACTTTGTCTAAAGCACTTTTACTTAAGAACGCACACCCTAAAGCATTTATTTCTGCTTCAATACTTTGTGGTTCTTTTCTTGCCATTTATTCACCACCTTTTAATTCTACATTTAATTCGGCAGTTACTTTTTTATGTAATTTTATTTTAACTAAATGCATTCCTAGAGAATTTATGTTTTCTGCATCTATTATTTTTTTGTCTACATTAAGGTTTTTCTTTTTTAATTCTTCACTTATTTGTTTAGAACTTATACTACCAAAAACTCTATCTTGAGCCCCAGTTTTTACTTTAAAAGTTAGTTTTGTTTTTTCTAGCTTACCTTTTAATTCTAAGGCTTCTTTATATATTCTGTCTTCTTCTTCTTTTTTGTTTTCTAATTGAGTTTTTAGAACCTCTTTACTTTTTTCTGAATAAGAAACTGCTTTTTTTGATTTTATAAGGAAATTTCCAAAGCCATCTTTAACTTCTTTTATTTCATCCTTTTTTCCAGTTCCTTTTACATTTTCTAGTAATATTATCTTCATAAAATCCTCCGTCAGTATATTATATCACAATTTTATGCATTTGCAAATTGTGAAAGATTTGGTACAATTTTAAGTCAATACTCCGCTAGTATATATATAATAGCACATAAATAGGGGAAATTACTAGAATTTTTTTGAAATTTGATAGAATTAGACATAATAAAAGAGACTTATCGTCTTATTTTTCTTAGTCTCTTTCTTTTTTATCAATGTTTATTTTATCATAAGATTCTCTAATTACTTTATATCTTGAATTAACTATTTTCTTATGTATTTCCTTTAATATATTATATCTATAATTAATTATATTTTTATAAAAGTTTTTTCTTGTTTTTGATATTCCTTTTATACTATCTATAAAGTCATTAATTTCTTCTATGTTAATTTTTTTAAATACTCTTAATAAAGCTTTATTACAGTCTTCGTTTTTTGCATTTTTTATGAAAGTGATGTAATTTATCTTTTTTCCATTTTCTTTAAGACATGAATATGAATTAATTGCTAAATTTTTTAACTCTATTTCATCTATTTTAGATAATTCCTCATCATCTAACATTGGATTTAAACAAGAACCACAGTCATATATTGGTGAAAAACTTGCTTCCTTAGTTTTAGTGTTTACCAATAATCCCCAGTTACCATTATGTCTGTCTGTATTTCCAATTAAGCAGTCTATGATAAACATATTCCAAAACTTTTCTTTTATATTATCATTTATATACAATTTAATATCTTTTGAATTAGTCAACCAATTAATAACTTCCATTATGTCATTTAATTCAGTTTGAATTTTTTTATCGGGATTAGTACTTAGTGCAAGATTTTCAAATTCATACAATTCGTGGTTACTGTCAGTAAAGTCTTCACAAGCACATACTACTTTGTCTTTATTATTGTACTTATAAATACCTAGTAATGTATTTTGAGTTTCAAATCCTAGTAATTTAAAGATATTGCTTCCTACATATTCTGAAAAAGCATTATTTATATATGAAATTGTTTTATTTTTTTCTCTTATTGGATCTGGAAATTTTACTAAATATTTTTTTTCATTGT
Organism: uncultured Bacilli bacterium; assembly: GCA_934096405.1. Lineage (GTDB taxonomy): Bacteria > Bacillota_I > Bacilli_A > RF39 > UBA660 > CAKOLN01. The sequence goes on along the minus strand of CAKOLW010000011.1, from coordinate 27,957 downwards.
AAATTAAGGTTTTCTTTTTTTCTGATCCCTTATAACTATTTAATTCTTCAATTGAAGTAGAAAAATCAATCATTTCTTTCACTCCTTTCTTCATATTTTTTCTCTTTTAAGTTTGTCTCGAATTAATTATATCATATGTTTTAGTATAATAAAAGAGACTTATCGTCTCATTTTTCTTAGTCTCTTTCTTTTCTTTTTAGATTTTCTAATTATTAATAGAAGCATTAGAAATACTATGATTACTATAGTGATTATCAATATATTATCTTTAATAAATACCCATAAACTAAAGTGTAAATCTTTATCTAATTTAACTTCAATAATATCTACTAATTCATCATTATAACTTATTTTTATTTCTCCAAGTTTAGTACCTTTTTCTGTTTTGTATGATATTATTTTTTCTCCAGTATATTCAGTTTTTATTTTATCTTTATTGAAAGGTTTTTCTACATATTTAGTTATTTCGTAAGGAGACGTTATTTTTATTTCTTTTTCTTTAGCATATTTCGTATTTAATACTATTAGTTGCTCGTTTTCAGTTATGAGTGTTGCTTTTTCAAATGATTTATCTAATGATGTTTTTATTGTGTTTAGGTCCATCATGTTTTTAGAGTTACCATAAGAATAGGGTGCATTAGCTGTTATTGTAATTATATTTGTGTCATCTACATTTGATAAAGTTAATAGGCATAGGCCTGCATCATCAGTAAAACCTGTTTTTGATCCTAATACATAAGATATATTGTAATTAAAATCTCTATTATAATAATCTAATGTTGATTTTAATTTAATATTGTTTGTAGTTGTGTATGATTTTGTTTCAAATACTGATTTAAATGTTTCATTTTTTAAGGCATATTTTATTAAAATAAGTATGTCTTCTAGTGTTGAATAATGTCCTTCTGCATCTAGTCCTGTAGTATTAACGAAGTGAGTGTTTTTCATATTTAAGCTTTTTGCTTTATTATTCATAAGTTCTACAAATTTAGATACTGAACCTGAGATTGAAACTGCCAATGATTGAGTGGCATCAGCTCCAGAAGGTATAAGACTTGCATATAACAAATCTTTATAAGTTACCTTATCTCCAACTTCTAATCCTGCGGTTGATGCATCATATGGAATGTCATCTAGCATTTTAGAAGTTATGGTTATGGTTTCATCTAAATTTTCAATATTTTCTATGGCGACTATTGTAGTCATTATTTTTGTAAGACTTGCTATACTAATTTTATCATCACTTTTTACATTATATAAAATCTTATCTTCATCTAAATTGTAGACTAAGACATTTTTAGAATATAATCCTTCAATTTCAAATGCTTTTGTTATTAAAGGGCACATTAAAATAAATATTATTAAACTTTTAAAAAACTTCTTCATAGTAGTATTGTATCACATAATTGAATTCATTGAATTAACAAATATTGTTAGTTTACATTTATTTTCAAAATAAAAAGTATCATTTATGATACCTTATTTGTAGTTTATTTTATCTTGGAACTCAACATAATCTAAATATATCATTAATATCATATACCATTTTCCAGTTTCGGGATCACTTAATATGATATGATCTCTTCCTGCTTGTTCTATTATTCCAGTAAATATTTTATCTTTCCAATTTATGGAATCAGGAAAACTTACATATATTGTTGCTTTTCTTCCTTTATTAAGTCTTAGTATATTTTCTATGTAACTTTGTTCCATTGGTAAGTCATTATTTTGGTTAGGTACTGCGGTATCTCTTTCATAGATTGGTTCGTTTGGAAATAATGGGCTTTTGTAGTAACTACCATTCATTTAATTTTCACCTCGTTATAGTATATGAATTATTAAAAAATATATGTTATAATTAATTAGAGGTGTTTTATGAAAATAAAGATTGGAGTTAGTAATCGACATATTCATTTGTGTAAAAAGGATTTTGATGAATTGTTTGGTAGTACTGAATTAAGTGTTTTAAAAAATTTAAGTCAGCAAGGAGAGTTTGCATCTACTTTGACTGTGAGTATTAAAACCAATAAAGGAGTATTATCTGATGTTAGAATTATTGGGCCTTTAAGAGATAGAACTCAAGTTGAGATATCAAGAACTGATGCTTATAAATTAGGAATTAATCCTCCAGTTAGAATGAGTGGGGATTTAGATAATTCTGAGAGTGTTGTTTTAGAAAGTGAAATGGGTAGTGTAAAAGTAGATAATTGTTGTATTTTAGCACATAGACATATTCATATGGGAACTAAAGAAGCTACTGAGTTAGGATACAAAAATGGAGATGTAGTTAGTGTTAAAATAGATGGTGAAAGAGCTGGTATTTTAGAGAATGTTAAGATTAGGATTAAAGACAATTTTAAATTAGAATTACATTTAGATACTGATGAAGCTAATGCATTTTTAGTCAATAATGAAAGTGTAGGGGAAGTGTATGGAAGAAAAGACAATTAAGTTAGAATTAGAAAAGTTATTAAGTGAATTAGAATCTTTTAGGGGGTCACTTTGACTTAGATAATAAAATTAATAGAATAGAGGAACTTGATAAAATTACTAAAGATGAAAACTTTTGGAGTAATTCTAATAGTAGTGAAATTCTTAGTGAGTTATCTAGTTTAAAAAGTAGTTTGGAAGTATATAATAGTACTTTGAAAATGATTAGTGATGATTTGGAACTTTTAGAAATGGGTTTATCTAATGAAGATTTAGTTATTATAGAAAGGGATTTAGAAAGTATTAATAAAAATTTAGAAAATTTAAAAATTGATGTTTTACTTAGTGGTGAGTATGACAAAAATAATGCTTTAGTCGAAATTCATAGTGGTGCAGGTGGTACTGAGAGTAATGACTGGGCTAATATGATTAAAAGAATGTATTTAAGATATTTTGATAAAAAGGGATTTAAGTATGAAATATTAAGTGAACAAGAAGGAGAGGAAGTAGGGATAAAAGGTTGCTTGATTTTGGTTAAACACTTGAATGCTTTTGGTTTACTTAAAGGTGAAACTGGTGTTCATCGTTTAGTTAGAATTAGTCCTTTTGATTCTAATAAAAGAAGGCATACTTCTTTTGCATCTGTTTTAGTTACTCCTGAGATTAATTCTAATATTAATATAGAAATAAAAGAAGAAGATTTAAAAATTGATGTTTATAGAAGTAGTGGAGCTGGTGGACAAAGTGTTAATACAACAGATTCAGCGGTTAGAATTACACATCTCCCTACAGGTATTGTTGTTACTTGTCAAAATGAAAGAAGTCAAATTAAAAATAAAGAAAAGGCTATGGATATTTTAAAAAGTAAGTTATATTTGTTAGAAAAAGAAAGTTTAGATAAGAAAATTAACGATTTGAAGGGTAGTATTATGGATGTTAATTTTGGTAGTCAAATAAGAAATTATGTAATGTGTCCTTATAGTCTAGTAAAAGATTTAAGAACTAATTATGAAACAAGTAATGTTAATGGTGTACTTGATGGGGATTTAGATAAATTAATAGAGAGTTATTTAAAAAGTTAACTCTCTAGTTTTTTTATTATTTCATTTGAAATGTAATTGTATCCTTCTAGTGATGGAAATGTGTGATTTATGTTAGGCAAGTAGGTTTTGTTGTTTTTAAATCCTTCATATATATTTATGTATTTTATATTATATTTATTTTCTAGTTCTTTAAATTTTAAATCTATGTAGTTAAACATACTTTTTATTAAAGTGGCATTTTCTTCTGTTATTTCTATTGGACTATAGTATCCTATTATGTAAATTGGTTTATTTGTATATTTTGTCATTTCTTTTAGTAATTCAGTTAGATTTATAAATAGAGTGTCTATGTATTTGTTAAATAAAGTTGGATTGGTTTTATATATTGTGTAGTTGGTTTTTAATTTGTTAAATATTTCTTCACTACCTATTGATATTGTTATTATATCAGACTTTTTTATGTCTTGAGTTAATGAGTTTTCTTCTATATTTTTTAGTGATTTTATTAGGTCAGTTATTCTCATATCTTCATCTATGTATTTTTTATTTATTTCAGCATTTGTATTTTTTGTTTTTAAATAGGTAAATAAATAGTCTGTGTAACTTTCTCCATAAGTATTGAAAGGTGTGTGTCCTTTAGCGAGTTCATCTCCTATAGCTAAGTAAATATATGTTTCTTTATGATTAAATCTATAAATTAAGTATAGTGGTATTAGGGTAAGAAAAAATATTATGAGTATTTTCTTTTTCATATTGGTTTCCTCATAATATTTTACTCGATTATTTCAATTTTAGCACCAACTTTTTGAAGTTTTTCTACAACATCTTCATAACCTCTAAGTATTAGTGATATGTTGTCTAGTATAGTTGTTCCTTCGGCTATTAACCCCCCCAGTAGAAGGGCTGCTCCGCCTCTTAAGTCTGGTATTGTTAGGTTTGCTCCTTTTAATTTTGTTGGACCTGTTATTGTCAATACATTTTCAACAGCATTTGTATTTGCTCCCATTTCATTTAATAAACCGGCGCTTACAAATCTTGATTCATATATTGTTTCTGTTATTTTGCTTATTCCTTCTGCTTGAGTTAATAATACAGTAAATGGTTGTTGTGCATCAGTTGGAAATCCTGGATATACTTGAGTTTTTAAGTTAGTTGATTTTAGATTATTACATTTTGATACTATTACTTCATTATCGCTTTCTATTAAATTTACTCCAGTATCTTTTAGTTTTATTAAGACCGCATTTATATGATCTTTTATTAGTCCTGTTATTTTTAAATTTTCTCCAATTAATGAACCAAGGATTACATATGTGGCAGCTTCTATTCTGTCAGGGAATACTTCAGTTATTCCGTTATCTAAGTTTTTGTTACCTTCAATTATTATTGTACTTGTACCGGCTCCAGTTATTTTTACTCCCATTGATATTAGAAATGAAGCTACATTTACTATTTCTGGTTCACGAGCAGCATTTTCAATTATAGTTTCTCCCTCGGCGCATGAAGAAGCAAGCATTAGATTTATAGTTGCACCTACAGAAGCAAAGTCAAGATATATTCTTGTTCCAATTAGTTTTTCTGCGGTTATAGTGTATTTATTTTTCTTTATTTCTACATGGGCTCCTAATGCTTCAAATCCTTTTATGTGTTGATCTATTGGTCTTGCTCCAATATTGCATCCTCCCGGAAAGGATATTTCTACATGTTTAAATCTTGCTAGTAGGGTTCCCATGAAATAATAAGATGCTCTCATTTGTTCTGATAGATTTTCTGGAATTGGTGCATTTTTTAAATTTGTAGTATTTATTTCAATTTCATTTTCTTTAATTTCATATGTACAATTTAAAACTTCGATTATTTTTAAAAGATATTCTATATCTCTTATTTTTGGTACTTTTAAAATTTTACTATGTGTTTTGCATAGTAAGGCAGCTGGTAATAATGCAACAGCACTATTTTTTGCACCACTTATTTCAATCGTTCCACTTAGGGTGTTTCCACCTTGTATTTTAAGTTTAGGCATAGTTTCCTCCTTAAAGTTATCTAATTCTACTATAAGACTTATTGATTGTAAAAGTCAATTGATTTAACATTTATTTACACAAAAAGTACATTATTACTCCTAGTAAAAGTATTATTCCTATTAGTTTTATTTTATAGGTTGCTTTTTTAGTTAAGTATTTTCCTAGTATGAATCCTAAGAAAGTAAATAGAGAAGATAGTATCATAAAAATTATAGATGCAAGAAATATGTTACTTGTTATATATTTTATTCCTATACCTAGTGTGAAGGAATCAAATGATACCAAAAATGCAAATATTAATATGTTTATGATGTTGAGCTCATGTTCCTTGTTTTCTTCTTTTAATGATTTTATCATTTCTATTAGTATTAAAATTAAAATTGTTAGTAAGATATATTTACTATCAAGATTAAGTGTATCGGTTATGATGTTACCTAGTAGCATTCCTAAAATAGGCATTATAAAGTGAAAAATACCTACTGTTATAGATGTAGATATTATAGTTTTTTTTGGTATATTTAGTAAGCCATAGGCCAAGGAAAGACTAAATGCATCTATACTAAGTGATAGTCCTATAATTATTAATGTTATTATTTCCATAAGTCACCTAGTAAAGTATATTAAGATTATTAAATATTATTCTATTTAAAGTATTTATTAATTATTTCACTTATAAAGAAAGAGTATTCTACATCGTCTGATTCTTCTGCATCTATCATACATAGTGGAGGAAATAGCACACACCAATAGTTGTCTCCTTTAGCTTCGCCAATTTCTATAACCATTGATTCATAGTCTCCTTCTTGATATTTCACATTTTTATATATTTTTTCCGGAAAATGATTAATTCCATATTTTATTTTAAATAGTTGATTATAGTTTTCTTTTTCAAATAAATTATTTATTTTATTTTCTATTGTTGGTATGCTTTCTGTTATCTTTTTTCTAGTTTCTTTGATGTCTGTTGTTGTTTCTATGTTTGAAATTACATCCGTTATTTCGGTTTTTACTTTTTCTTTCATTGTTATGTCTTCTAATGTGTTACTGTTGGGTATGATTCTAAATCTTATAGATTCCTTTGGTATGATAACATATTCATTTGTGTGATTTTTTAATTCAAATATTGTTATAAGCGCTAGTATGATTAATAGTATTTTTTTTATAATAAAACACCAACCTTTCGTAAGTATATTGGTGCCTTTAATTAGTTTTTATTCAAATTTTTAAATATAAATAAATATCTTGTTTTACCTGCAAGATCTTTTTCAAAACTATAGGTGTATTCTTCATTAAAGTATTCATTAATTAGTTTTGTTAAATCTTTTTCACTTTTTTCATTTATTTCAAATGCTAATAAAGATTTTTCTTTCATGTATGGTTTTATATTGCTAAATATTTTTTCTATGTGATCAGTACCTTTTGAACCACTATATAGTGCTAGTTTTGGTTCATATAATACATTTTCTGGTAGTATTTCATTGGTCATTACATATGGTGGATTACTTATTATTACATCGTATTCCTCTTTTTTTATGTTATTTAATAAATCACTTTCTATTATATTAACATCTAAATTTAATTCTTTTGAATTTTGTGTTGCTACTTTTAGTGCATCTGTGGATATGTCTGATAAAGTTACTGAACATGGTATTTCATGTTTTAAAGTAAGACCTATAGCGCCAGATCCTGTACATAAGTCTAGTATTTTAGGACAAATCATTTTAAAGTTATTTATGTATTTTATTGTTTTTTCTACTAGATATTCTGTTTCATATCTTGGTATTAAAGTTGATTCATTTATTTTAATTTTTAATCCATAAAAGTTAACATACCCGATAAGATATTGTACCGGGTAGTTATTTTCTAATTTTTTTATGTTTTCTTCTGTATAAGCATTAATACTTTTTAATTCTTCTATTTCTCTTTTGGAAATATTATTTTTCATCTTGTATACCCATTTTCAATTTTTGGTCTTCAGTTATTAGAGCTTCTATTACTTCATCTAAATTACCTTCCATAACTTTATCCAAGTGCATTATAGTAAAGTTTATTCTATGGTCAGTTAATCTATTTTGTGGATAGTTATATGTCCTTATTTTTTCAGAACGATCTCCTGTTCCTATTTTAGTTTTTCTATCAGCTCCTAGTTTTTCTTCTTGTTCTTTTAGTTTTAAATCATATAATCTGGATTTTAATATTGTTAATGCTTTTTCTTTATTTTTTATTTGACTTCTTTCAACTTGACAATAAACCATTAAACCTGTAGGTATATGAGTTACTCTTACAGCTGAGTCAGTAGTATTTACGCATTGTCCCCCAGCGCCTGATGAACGACATACATCTATTTTTAAGTCTTTTTCATTTAATTCTACTTCAACATCTTCTGCTTCAGGCATTACTAGGACTGTCGCAGTAGAAGTATGAACTCTTCCTTGAGATTCTGTTGCTGGTACTCTTTGAACACGGTGTGAACCACTTTCAAATTTTAATTTTGAATAAACATTATCACCTGATAGCATAAATTCTATTCCTGCATAACCACCTGATTCTCCTGGAACCTCATTAGTTATTTCTAATTTCCATCCCATTTTTTCAGCATATTTAGAATACATTCTAAATAAATCTCCAGCAAATATGTTTCCTTCATCACCACCAGCAGCTCCTCTTATTTCCATAATAACATTTTTGTCATCATTTGGATCTTTTGGTAGTAATAAAATTGTTATTTTATCTTCTAGTTCTTTTTTTTCTCCATTCAATCTTTCTATTTCTTCATGTGCAAAATCTGCTAGTTCAGGATCATGTGTCATTTCATGTGCTGCTTCTAAATCTTCAAGAACTTGAGTATATTTTTTCGAAACATTTACTGTTTCTTCTAATGAACTTTTTTCTTTATTTAATTCTTTCATTTTTTTGAAATCATTAAAGACTTCTGGTTTCATTAATTCTTCAGTCAAATAATTATATCTTTCTTCTATTAATTCTAATCTTTCTTTCATCTTTTCACCTTTCATTTCTATTTTAACATAATTATATTTAAAATAGTAAGCTAAAGGTCAGTTTCATTTTCTTCATCAACTACTACTAAGTCTTTGTATTCATCTTCTACTTCATCATCATCTGATTCTTTTGTTTCATCAATAAACATGTCATCTGTTTCATCAGTAGTTTCTGGAATTTCTTCTTCTGTTTCTTCTACATCATCTTCATCATCTTCTACTTCATCTAAATCAATTTTAGATGTATGGTTCTCCCTTAAATCCCAGAATCCCTTGTCTAGTTGAATAAATCTTTTTTCAGTTGCAAGTAATGTAAAAAAATCTGCTATTTGTGATTCATATGCTGATTCACCTAAATTTTGCAATTCACATATAATTTGGAAGATTTCACTAATCTTCATCTTTTTTCCTTTTTCTTTTAAGATTACATATGCTAAGTCATCAAATGACATAGTTTCTATTTCTTCTTCAGTTATTGTTTTTAATTTCATTTTTTTCACCATCGCTTTTCCAATAAAATTATACTTATATTTTGTATAAAATCAAGTAATTTTATTAATCTTTTTTATTATATTCATAAAATTTACATATTAATCATGATTTTTGCTTATATTTTTAAATTTTTATCAAATAATATTAATATGAAAAAATTGTATATGGCATGGAAAATATTCACTTTTGTAGTTATTGTTTCTTTCATAGTTATTATGGGATTTTATTTGTATGCTTATATTACACCTAAAATAGATATTAGAAGCGCTAATAGAATTGTTATGTATGATAAGGATGAGAATGAGTTTTATTCGAATAGTTCTAATACAAACTGGGTTAGTTTAGATAAGATTAGTAAATACGCTATTGAAGGGATTGTTGCTACTGAAGATAAAAATTTTTATAGTCATAATGGATTTGATTTTTTAAGAATTGCTAAAGCATTATATCACGATATTAAGACTGGAAATTTAGACCAAGGTGCTTCAACTATTAGTCAGCAATATATTAAAAATTTATTTTTGTCTTTTGATAAAACGTGGGAAAGAAAGATAGATGAAGCATATTTAACTTTTGAACTTGAAGTACATTATACGAAAGATGAAATATTAGAAGGGTATTTGAATACAATTAATTTTGGTTCTGGAAATTACGGAATAGAAGATGCTAGTTTATATTATTTTAATAAACATGCTAGTGATTTAAGTTTAGCTGAAGCTAGTATTATAGTGGGAATACCTAAGAATCCAACATATTATAATCCTAAATATTATTATGATAATGCAAAGAAAAGACAAAAAGTTGTTTTAGATAGTATGTTAAATAATGACTATATAAATAAAGAAGAAAGAGATAAAGCATATAATGAAGAATTAAGTTTCTATGGAGTTAAAGCTAATAATTATGTCGTTAGTTCTTTATATTATAAGGATGCAGTGTTGGAAGAGTTGGAGAGTATTAGTGAAATTCCTAAATCATTAATCGAAGTTGGGGGAATTAAGATTTATACGAATTTAGATATAGAAGCTCAAAAGAATATAGATAATATTATAGAAGAAGAAATGAGGGATAGTGGAGATTTGCAGGTAGGGGTTATGGTAAGAGAACCAAAGACTGGTAATGTTGTTGCATTAGTGGGTGGAAAAAACTATAATGAAAGTGAATTTAATAGGGTTACTCAAGCTAAAAGGCAGGTTGGTTCAACTTTTAAACCTATTCTTTATTATTCAGCTTTAGAAAATGGTATGACACCCGTTTCAACTTTTATGAGTGAAAAAACTACATTTGTTATTGATAAGAATCAAACATATACACCAAGCAATTATGCAGACAATTATGCTAATAAAGAGATCACAATGGCTGAAGCTATTGCTCTTTCAGATAATATTTATGCTGTTAAAACTAATTTGTTTTTAGGTCCTAAAAATTTAAAAAATGTAGGTAAGAGAATGGGAATTAATACGAGTTTATCGAGTAATGTTTCTCTAAGTTTAGGTACTACTGAAATTAGTATGTTAGATTATTCCAATGCATTTAATACTTTGGCTAATGAAGGAATTAAGAATAGACCTGTTTTTATTAAAAAGGTTACTGATTTAGATGGTAATGTTTTATATGAAAATAATTATGAAGAAGAGCAAGTTTTAGATAAAAGAATGACTTTTATTTTAAATGAAATGATGAGTAATACATACAATTATGATTATATTGATTATACTTCTCCAACTATGTTAAGTATTAGTGGGATGTTAAGTAAAAAATATGCTGTTAAATCGGGAAGTACTGCGACTGATTTTTGGGTAGTGGGATATAATCCAGATGCGTTGGTAATGGTATGGAATGGTTTTGATGATAATAAAAGTGTGGATGATATTTCTTCTAAAATTACTAAAAAAATATGGGCTAGGTCAATTGAGGCTTATTTAAATGGAAAAGATAATAATTGGTATAGTATTCCAAATGGCGTAACTGGAACTTTTGTAAATCCTATTAGTGGAAGCACTACTGATTTGTCAACTAAAGATTTACTTTATTTTATTAAAGGAACTGAGCCTAATTACAACGATACAAATAAAAATAATATTTTTATGAAAGAAAAAACTCCTTAAATGGAGTTAATCTTTTTTTATTTTTATTATTATTTGGTACATATCTTCAAAATCAAATTCTTCTGTTTCTACATCAAATCCTAAGTCTTCTATTTCTTTTACTTCATTTCTTGCTTTGTTTATTGCAGTACTTATACTCTTTGTTTCTGATATAGAAGGTTCAGGTTGTGGTTGAACTGGTTGTACTTGTTGTTTTTTAAATTCTTCTATTAAACTATTTGTTGATGTATTGTAATCTGTTTCCATAGGTTGAACTTGTTTATTTGGAATGTCAAAGTCAAGTGTTTCCGTTTCTACTTCTTCAAAAGGATTGATTGACATATTTGTTGTTCCTGTTATATTTTCAGTATCAATACTTTTTGATTGTTCTTTCAATTTATCATCGGTTGTGACTTTTTCTTCTGCAGGTTCTGTTCTTAATAACATATCTAAGTCCGCTTCTTTATGTTCTGGGATAATATTTTCTGCTTCATTTCTAATTTTAGTTGTATCTACATCAAATGCTGGTATGTCATTTTGAGTTAATGGTGTTGGTTGAGATTTGATAGGAATTTCATTTTGAACTGACTGTGTAGTTGAAGAAACTGGTTTACCAAGTAGTTTTGCTATTTCTTCATCAGTTTGTCTTACTGTTAATCTTTCATTAATAATTCTATTTAACATATTTATTTGCATATTTGCATCTGTTAAAAGTAGTAAACTTCTAGCATGTCTTTCTGATATTTGATTTTTTAAAAGAGCTTCTTTTACTTGAATAGTTAATGATAATAGTCTTAATTTATTTGCAATTGTTGGTTGAGATACACCCATTCTTTGTGCTAATTGTTCTTGTGTAAGGTATCCCATATCAAGTATTTTTTTATAGGATTGTGCTTCTTCTATAGCAGTTAAATTTTTTCTTTGTAAATTTTCTACTACAGCAACTTCTGCACTTTGTTTATCATCTATATTCATTACAATAGCTGGTACTGTTTGGAGACCTGCTTTTACTGATGCTTTGTATCTTCTTTCGCCAGCAATGATTTCATACTTATCTCCAACACGCCTTAAAACTAATGGTTGTATTATGCCATGTAGTTTAATGCTCTCTGCTAGATTATCTAATTCTTTCTCATTGAATTCTAGTCTTGGTTGAAATCTGTTTGGTATGATTTCATCAATTCTAATATTGTAAATTTCATTTTCTCTATTCATTATTTCAGCCCCTTTATCTTATTCTTATTTAATTTTATATTATTTTTCGACTTTTTTCAAGTGTTTTATAAAAATTGTAATTAAAAAAGAACATCATTTTATTTGATATTCTTTGTTTCTTTTATTATCTTTGAATATTCTCTTGGATATAAAGTATTTGTTTTTTCCAACTTTTGAATTATTAAGATACTTCTTTTTGAATTTTCTATTGGTAAAAAGTATTCGTATTTGTTGATTATTTTTGATTTTAGTTTTGATAATATTTCTTTACTTTCTTCCAGTTCTTTTTCATATTCTGCTTTCATTGGAATGAAATAACCATTTGTTTTTAATGCTGGAATTTCTAATTCACTTAAATTTTTTAGATGAGAAACGGCTCTTGAAGTTGCTAAATCAAATTTTTCTCTATTAAGTCTTGTAAAATCTTCGGCGCGTTTATTTATTATTGTAATATTTGAAAGTGATAACTTTTCTTTTACTATATTAATAAAATTACACTTTTTTTGACTACTTTCAATTAATGTAAATTCTTTATTTTCATTTAGTATAGCTAGTGGTATACTTGGAAATCCTGCACCTACACCAATATCTAATATGCTAGATGATCTTTTAAACTCTTTAATTGTCATTAAATATAGAGAATCATAGAAATGTTTTAAATATATGTCATTATCCTTAATTATTGTTGTTAGATTAAATTTTTGGTTATATTCTTTTAGTAATTCTTTAAATTTATCTAATTTTTCTAATTGATTATTTGATATATCTATATTTATTTTTTTTAATTCTTTTATAAATTCTTCTTTATTCATTGGGATATTCCTTTTTTAAATAAACTAATAACATTGTTATATCTGCTGGATTAACTCCACTTATACGAGTTGCTTGACCAATTGTAAGCGGTTTTACTTGTTCTAATTTTTGTCTTGCCTCTGTTGCTATGTTTCTTACTTTTTCATAATCAATATCTTCCGGTATTTTTTTCTTTTCTAAATTTAACATTTTTTCTACTTCTTTTTCTGTTTTGTCGATGTAACCTTTATATTTTATACTTATTTCAACTTGTTCTTTTGCTTCATCATAGTATGTTAAATTTTTCATTTCATTAAGTATTGGTTTAGAAATAATTTTTTCTAAATTTTCTATAGTTAATTCTGGACGCTTTAATAATTCATAAACAGATTTTGATTCTGTTAATGGACTTGATCCTAGTTCTATAAGATAATCATTATGTTTAGTATCTATCATTATTGAATGTAATTTTTCTTTTAGTATTTCTATGTCTTTTAATTTTTGAGTAAAGATATTATATTTTTCATCATTTATTAATCCAACTTTTCTTCCTATTTCAGTTAGTCTTATATCTGCATTATCGTGTCTTAGCAATAGTCTGAATTCAGCACGACTAGTTAGTAATCTATAGGGTTCTGTTATGCCTTTATTTATTAAGTCATCAATTAAAACACCTATGTAAGCTTCATTTCTTTTTAAAATTAGTGGTTCTTTGTTTTCTAATGCAAGTCCTGCATTTATTCCAGCGATAAGTCCCTGTGCGGCTGCTTCTTCATATCCACTTGTTCCGTTTATTTGACCAGCTGTATATAGTCCTTTTATTTTTTTTGTTTCTAAAGTCATTTTTAATTCAGTTGAGTATATTGCATCATATTCTATAGCATAACCATATTTTGTAATTTTTGCATTATGTAATCCTTCCATTGAATGTATTAATTCTTCTTGTAGATTTTCTGGCATAGTAGTTGAGAATCCCCCTACATAAATTTCATCACCATTTTTTCTTTCTGGTTCTAAGAATATTTGATGTCTCTCTTTATCTCTAAATTTAACTATTTTATCTTCTACTGAAGGACAATATCTTGGGCCAATTCCTACTATTAATCCACTATAAAGAGCACATTTGTCTAAATTGTCCAAAATTATTTGATGCGTTGTTTTATTTGTGTAAGTTAAGTAGCAAGGTATTTGATTTTCAATAGAGTAGTTAGGTTTATAAAAATTACTAAAACTTAATAATTCTTTATCTCCTCCTTCTATAGAACACTCATCGTAGTTTATGGTGCTTTTTAATACTCTTGGTGGTGTTCCTGTTTTTAGTCTTCTCATTGTAAGACCATTGTCTTGCATACTTTGACTTAAATATAATGATGGCTTTTCTCCATGTGGGCCGCCCTTTGCTTTGTTATGTCCTCTTAGTATATCTGCATTAAGGTAAGTTCCAGTTGTAATTATGACTTTTTTTGAATATATATTTTCATTATTTTCTGTTGTTATACCTTTAATTTCGTTGTTTTCAACTATTATACTTTTAACTAATTCTTCTTTTATGGTTAGATTTTCTGTTGATTGTAATGTTTTTAGCATGTTTTCTGGGTATGTTGTTTTGTCTGCTTGACATCTTAAACTGCGAACTCCAGGTCCTTTTTTGCTATTAAGCATTTTTATTTGTAAGTGAGATTTGTCGGCGTTTATTCCCATCTCTCCGCCTAAAGCATCTATTTCTCTTACGACAATTCCTTTTGCTGAACCTCCAATTGATGGATTACAAGGCATATCAGCAATATTTTTTATGTTACCTGTTATTAATAATGTTTTATGTCCCATTCTAGCAGTAGCAAGTGATGCTTCACAACCAGCATGTCCACCTCCAATAACAATTACTTCGTACATTTTTTGCCTCCTATTTTCCTAAACAGAATTTACTAAATATTTCATCTAATAATTCTTCTTTATATGAATCTCCAATTATTTCTCCTAATGTTTCCCATAAATTTTGTAAATCAATTTGAATTAAATCTACTGGAGTTTGATTTTCATTTTGTTTTTTTATTTCTTTTATTATTTCTAATGATTTTTTTACTAAAGATATTTGTCTAGCATTAGATATATAGGTTAAATCATTAGTTTCTAATTCATTTAAATTAAACATTTTATTTATTTCTTCATATATTTTTTCTATGTTTTGATTGTTTTTTACAGAACATTTTATAATATTGTATTTTTCAAATTTGCTTAAATCTATCTTTGTGTTCAAATCTTGCTTATTTATGATAACCAATACTTTTTTTGAATTGATTTTATCTAATATTTCATAATCTTCTTCAGTAATTTCTTTACTTCCATCAAATATAGCTATTATTAAGTCTGCTTCTTCTATAATTTTTTCACTTTTTTGTACACCAATTTGTTCAACAATATTATTTGTTTTTCTTATACCTGCGGTGTCTATTAAATATAAAGGAATTCCATTTATATATATTGTTCCTTCAACTATATCTCTTGTAGTTCCTTCTATGTCAGTTACTATTGCTTTTTCTTCATCTAAGAGTTTATTTAATAGACTACTTTTACCAACATTTGGTTTTCCTATTATTCCAACTTTTATTCCGTTTTTTATTAATTTACCTTTTTCTGATTCTTTAAGTATTTTGTTTAAACTTGATTCGATCTCATTTATATTTTCTTTTAGTATATTATTTGTTATTTCAATAGCATCCTCATATTCTGGATAATCAATGTTTACTTCTATGTTAGCAATTATACTTAATATTTTTTCTTTTAAATTTTTTATCATATCTGTTAGTATTCCTGATACACCATTCATACTCATTTTTCTAGCTTTTTCTGTTTTAGCATTTATTATATCTTCTACAGCTTCAACTTCAATTAAATCTTTTTTGCCATTTAAAAATGCTCTTTTGATAAATTCACCAGGTTCAGCTAGTCTACATCCAGATGTTAATAAAATTTCTAATATTTTGTTTGTTGTCGCTAATCCACCGTGACAATTTATTTCAACAACATCTTCTCCTGTATAAGTTTTTGGGGATTTAAATACTGATACTAAAACTTCGTCAATTTTTTCGTTATTGTATTCAATGTAGCCATAGTGAATAGTATATGTATTTGAGACAGTTAAATCATGTCCTTTAAAAATTTTATTTACTATTTTAATTGATTCTTTTCCACTTACTTTTATTATATTAATTGCACTAACGCCTGAAGCCGTGGCAATTGCTGTTATTGTATCTTCCATTTAAATTCCTTCTTTCGTGTGTGATTATACCACTTTATTATTTAATTGTAAATTGTATTTTTCTTACTACATAAATATTTTATTTATAAATAAAATGTTATTTAATTGTTAATAAAATGTCAAACAAATATTTCCCGGGAAATATTAAGTACAAAAAAACTACAGTTAAGTAGTTCTATTTTTGTTTTTCTTTATATTTAATAACAACACATCTATTTGGTTCTTCTCCTTCACTTTCACTTGTTATATATTCAAATTTAGAAAGTGCATTGTGAACTATTCTTCTTTCATAAGAATTCATTGGATCAAGTTTAACAGATGATTTTGATAATGCTACATCTCTTGCAATCCTTTTAACTTTTTTTTCTAGAAAGTAATTTTGTTTTTCTTTATAATCTTCAACATCAATAATTATGTTAACAAATATTCCTAATTTTGAATTTATACTTTGTTTTATAAATGTTTGAATTGAAGTCAATATTTTTCCATTTTTACCAATTAATAATCCATTGTTATTTGAATGAATGTGATAAGTTATTCCAGTTTCTCTGATTTTCTTTTCGATGTTTCCTTCAATTTTGTAAGCATCTAGTAAATCTTGTAAAAGTTCTTTACCATAATTTGCTACATCTTCTATTTTCACTATTTCTATAATATATTTTTTTCCTGAAAATAAACCACCTTTTTCTTCAGTAACTTTATATGATATTTCATTTTCTTTTAAATTTAATTCTTCTAATGCTATTTTTAAAACATCATCTTTATTTTTTCCTTTGTAAACATATTTTTCCATCTTTTTCACTTCCTTACTATTTTCTTAATTTTTTTAGTATATAGTTTTGCAAAATTGCAAATGCACTAGTTGAGAACCAATAAAGTCCTATTCCTACATTTAATGAGAATGACATTATTGTAATAAATACACACATCATTTTTGTCATCATTTGTGTTTGTTTTATTTGATTTTCATTAACTGAAGGTGCTGAAGTATTTTTAAAGGAGAAATATGTAGCCACACTTATTAAAATAACTATAACTAAATAATAATATTTTCCACTAGATATTGCTGCCCATGGTGTAGTTCCAAGGTCGAACCATAAAATCTTTTCTTCAAGAATCGCAGGTATTCTTTGTATTGCTTCTAAGAAAGCGAAGAATAATGGCAATTGTATTAGTGAAACTAAACATCCAGAGAAAGGTTTAATATTGTATTTTTTATAAATCATTAGCATTTCTTGATTTTTCTTTAACATTGTTTCTTGATCTTGTGGATTACCATATTTTTTTTCTAATCTTTGTAATTCTGGGTTTGCCTTCTTCATATTTTCTGACATGTCTAAAGTTTGTTTAGTTAAAGGTAAAACTAATAATCTAAGCAATATACCTAATATAATTATTGATAGACCATAATTTTTTACCAAAATTCCTACTTTAATTATTACCCATGCTAGTGGTTTTACAAATATATTTGTCCATAATCCTTCATATTTGCCAGATGTTACTTTAAAATTTTTACATTCTGGTAAATCTTTTAAATTAACATTTTTATTTTCTTCATAAGCTTCTAATGACTTAGAATCTGTTGGCTTACAAAGTATATTTTCCGTATAAACTTTATTTGTTTTTTCATCTTTAAAACTTTTTGTACATCCAGTTAATAGTATAACTGACATCATTAATATTAATAATAACTTTTTACTATTGTTTGTTTTTTTCATTTTTTTCTCCTTTTATTTGTAAAATTAAAGATTGTTTTAATTCTTCATATGAAGCAGTAACTGCTTCTTTCCTAATTATTATAACATACTTTTTACCTAAGTCCATTTTATTTTTCATAAGTATATCTTTTATTCTTCTTTTTATTTTGTTTCTTAAATAGGCATGTCCTAATTTTTTACTTACACTTATACAATATCTATTATATAAATTTGTATCATCCTTATTATATATAATAAAATATTTACTTACTGTTTTTCTACCAGATTTTACAATATTTTCTATTTCTTCATTTTTCCTTATTATATATTGCTTATTCATTTTTCACCTCTTGATTAAATTTCTTAACATTATTATATAATAATGAAAACAAAAAAACTACTTTTTTATTAGTAGTTTACTTTGTAATTAAATTTTTTCTACCTTTTTGTCTTCTGCTTTTTAATATATTAGCACTTCTTGACAAAAATCCTTGTTTTTTTGCTTTTATATTTTTCTTTTGTACAACAGGTGTTTTTTTCATTTTTTGTTTCCTCCCAACTTTTTTTCCTTGACATAGTAGATTATAAACTATAGAATATTATTTGTCAATTAAATTATTCACTTATTCACATAGTTGTTGATAACTATTATAAACATGTGAATATGAAAAAATGTGGATAGTGTTAATAAGTTGTTAAATACTTATAAAATAACCATCTACTTGTTGATAAGTATGTTGATATATTATGTTAATAACATTATTTTTAAATTTTTGCTTTAAAAATAGAATAAAAGGGGTTAAAATGAAAGTGGATAAGTTCTATTGTGAGGTGAGACTATGGATAGTAAAATGATTTGGCAACAATTTCTGGAGCAAATAAAGAAAAAAATAAGTTTAATTTCTTACAATACTTGGTTTAAAGATTTAAAATTATTAACAATTAATAATGAAGAGATTGTTTTAATAACTCCATATATCGTTCAAAAAAATCACATTAATGAAAACTATAAAGATGAAATAGAAGAAACATTTCAAGAAATTACTGGGTCTATTCACAATATTATTATATGTATGGATGGTGAATATAAAGAAAAAGTTAATACTTCCATTATTAATAATAGTTTATTAGATGACGAAAAGGCAATTAAAGAATTTGTTGATATAAAAAAAACAAATTTAAACCCAAAATATACTTTTGATAACTTTGTTGTAGGTGATTCTAATAGATTTGCTTTTAGTAGTTGCTTATCTGTAGCGCAAAATCCAGGAAAACTTTATAACCCATTATTTCTATATGGTAAAAGTGGACTGGGTAAAACTCATTTAATGCACGCAATAGGTAATTATATTTTAGCTAACTCAAATTTAAAAGTATTATATACAACTACAGATGAATTTATGAATGAATTTATTAGCATAACCAAAGATACTGGTAATAAAGAAGATAATCTTAATTATATTGACCTTTTTAAGAGTAAATATAGAGATATTGATGTATTAATGATAGATGATATTCAGTTTTTAGGAAGTGCTAATGCTACTCAACAAGAATTTACAAATACTTTTAACAATCTATATTATAAAGATAAACAGATAATAATATGTTCAGACAGAAGTGTTGATGACTTAAAAATGTTTGCTGATAGGCTTAAAACTCGTTTTAATTGGGGACTTAAAGCAATAATAAGTGTTCCAGATTATGATTTAAAAGTAAAAATTATTAAAAATAAAATTAAAAGTGGAGATTTAATGATTGAGTTATCTGATGATATAATAGATTATATAGCTTCAAATTGTGGAACAGATGTTAGAAATCTAGAAGGTGCAATTACTCGGTTGTGTGCTTATTCTGCAATTTGGAATATAAATAAATTAACTTTGGAAAATACTTTAGATGCCTTGGTGGAATATACTAATGGTGGAATGGTATATGTTGATAACTCTATTAAAAAAATCATGTCTGTTACTGCTAAATACTTTAATTTAACCGTTGATGATTTAAAAGGTAAAAGGCGAAGTAAAGAAATAGCAAATGCAAGAATGATAGCAATGTATTTGTGTAGAATGAAAACTGATGAAACTTATCCACGTATTGGTTTAGAATTTGGAGGTAGAGATCATTCGACAGTTATACATGCTTTTGATAAAATAAGTGAAGATATTAAGAAATATCCTGATTTAGAAAAGGCTATTTCTGAAATAATTATTAAAATGAGTGAATAAATTGTTAGTAAAAATAGGTTATTCACTTGTGCAAAATTGATTAAAAGTGTTTTAAAATAATGGTTTATATCAATTATAAACATTATCCACTTTATTAATAATATTAATTTATTTAAAAGAAGAATGGAGGAAATATGATGAAATTAAGAATTAATAAAGATGTATTATTAGAAAATTTAAATTATGTAGGAAGGGCGTTATCAAATAGAAATATAATTCCTATTATAAATGGTATTTTATTTGAATTAACTAGTGAAGGTTTATCTTTAACTGCAACTGATAACGAAATAACAATTAAGGCTTTTATTGATAAGAGTAAAATTAAGGATATTAAAGAAGAAGGAAATTTAGTTATTTATGGAAGATTTATTCTAGATATTATTAGAAAATTACCTGCAGAAGATATTGACATTGAAGAAATAGATGGTGGAAAAGCGATTATATCAACACCAACAAGTAAGTATAATTTAAACTGTTTTGATTATAGAGAATTTCCTAATACTAATATAGAAATAGGCACTGATCCGATTAAATTAACTGCTGGTAATTTTAAAGAGATAGTTAATCAAACTGTATTTGCAACTTCTCAACAAGAAAGTAAACCTTTATTAACAGGTATAAATTTGAAAATTATTGGAAATAGTTTGGAATGCGTTGCGACTGATTCTTATAGATTGGCTAAAAAATATGTTAAGTTTAATTCATTAACAGAAGAAAATGTTAATTTAGTTATTCCAGCTAGGAATATAAATGAATTTATAAAATTAATAGAAAATGAGGATGATCAATTAGAATTATATGCTTTTTCAAACAAAGTATTATTTAAATATAATGACATTTTATTCCAATCTAGTTTATTAAATGGAACATATCCTAATACTGATAGTTTAGTACCCAATGATTTTGAAAATATATATAAAGTTAATTTAAATGAATTTTATAGTGTAATGGATAGAACTTCAATTTTAGCACAAGCTAAGGATAAGAACATTGTTTCTTTAGAGACTAGAGACAATAAGTTAATAATGACTTCTAGTAGTCCTGAAATCGGTAAAATAGAAGAAGTTATGAATATTGATGTTATTAAAGGTGGAAATATTAAGATTAGTTTTAGTGCTAAATATATGATAGAAGCTTTAAAAAGTTTTACTGCAAATGATGTAACATTATATTTTAATGGAGATATAAAGCCAATAATAATTAAAGAAAATGATAATGGAGATTTGTTACAATTAATATTACCTATAAAGACTTATTAATAGTAGAAAAATGTATCAATTTGTTTAAAATTGGTAATTTTTTTTAACTTTTTAACTTTTTTCGACATAATTCGACAAATTTCGACATTCTTATGTGCTATAATACTGCCTTTGAAAGGAGGAGTATATAATGAATTATCAAGTTAATGAAAAAACGCTAGCTTTGATTCCAGTTCAGGACGGTCATAAATGCAAGGTTATTGAAAAAAAAAGACAATATAATTTAAATGTCTCGTCTTTTAAAGTTATTGAGCAAAGTTGTGATTATTTTGGTGTAAGTTATAAATCTAGATTAGAAGGTAGTAAAAGAATAACAAAGTCGTCATACAAATCTCCAATTATTGTAGAAGAAACCTCAAAAACTGTTTTTTTCCCTGTCAAGTCTCCGTTGCGCGAAGATACTATTTGGATATCTTATAATAACATTTTTGACTATTATCCTGGAGCAAAAAAATTTACTACAATAATTTGCTTTAATAATGGTTATAAAATGGAAATTCCAGTAAGTTTTTATAGTTTTAATAATCAATATTTGAAAGCTTCAAGACTTTGCGCTTTTTTTAATACTAGAATATAATAAAAAATTAAAAATATTCTAGGTTTTAGGGCATATTTGTGATATAATTAGTAATAGGTATAGGAGTATTTATATACCTATTATTTTTCTTATATTTGACAAAAGAGGGTTTAAAATGCATATCACAAAAATAGAACTTACTAATTTTAGAAATTATGGTAAATTTAAGTTGGATCGGATTGATGATCTAAATATCATTATTGGAAATAATGGTGTTGGTAAAACTACAATTTTAGAAAGTATATATTTATGTAGTTTGGCAAGGTCATTTAAAGGTAATGATGATTATGTGATAATGAAAAAAAATGAACTATTTAGCAAGGTTAAAATAGAACTTTCAACTGGAAAAAATATAAAAAAATTAGAGTATTTGTTAACACAAGATGGAAAGAAAACTAAAATTAATGGTACTTTAAAGAAAAGAATAAGTGATTTTATATCACAGTATAAGGTTATACTATTTTCTCCAGATGAAATTAAAATAATAAAAGATGCTCCTAGTACTAGAAGAACTTATTTAAATATTTCACTTTCACAAATTAATAAAGGTTATATTAAACTTGTTAATAATTATAATATACTTATTAAGAATAAAAATGATTATCTTAAAAAAATGTATATAAATTCTAATATGGATGAAAGGTATTTAGATATTCTTGATATTAAATTAGCACAAATTGGTAAAGAAATATGTGAAGAAAGAAGAGAATACATAGATAAATTAAATAAGTACATTAAGAAAATTTTTAAAAAGTTTAAATCTAATGATAATATTTATATTAAATATGAAAGTAATTTTCTTGATAAAAGTGAACAAGATATTATTAAATATTTAAAAAAGAATAGAATGAATGAAATTAATTTAGGTATGACAAAATCAGGTGTTCATAGAGATGATTTTATATTTATGCATAATGGTGAAAATGCAAAGGAGTTTAGTTCACAAGGTATTCAAAAATTAATACTTTTGTGTCTAAAATTAGCAGAATTAAATGTGCTTATAAATGATTATTATGAAGAACCAATTTTACTTTTAGATGATTTGTTTAGTGAATTAGATGTTGTAAATCAAAATTTGGTTTTAAATAATTTAAACAAAAATATACAAATTTTTATAACTACAACAGATATAAATAATGTTAATCCAAAAATTGTAAAAAAAGCAAAAATTATTGATTTAGGTGGAGGTAATAAAAATGAATGATTACAATGAGGGAGATATTCAAGTTCTTGAAGGACTTGAAGCTGTAAGAAAAAGACCAGGAATGTATATAGGTACTACTGATGTAAAAGGATTACATCATTTGGTATGGGAAATTGTTGATAACTCAATTGATGAGGCATTGGCTGGTTATTGTAAAAATATAGAAATAGTTATTAATAAAGATAATTCTATAACTGTTAAAGATGATGGACGTGGTATTCCGGTTGGTATACACCCAAAAACTGGCATTTCAACTGTAGAAACTGTTTATACTGTTCTTCATGCTGGTGGTAAATTTGGTGGTGGAGGCTACAAAGTTAGTGGTGGCTTACATGGTGTTGGTGCTAGTGTAGTTAATGCTTTATCTAGTAGTGTAACTGTTAGAGTTTATAAAGATTCTAAAATATATGAATGTAAATTTAAAAATGGAGGAAAAACTGTTCAACCATTAACTGTTATTGGTGATTGTGAACCTAATAGAACAGGCACAACTGTTACTTTTAAGCCTGATGCAGATATATTTGATACAGAAATTTATGATTATGATACTTTAAAAGTTAGAGTTAGAGAATTGGCTTTCTTGAACCGAGGATTACAGTTAACTTTAAGAGATGATAGAGATGAAGAGGATACTCAAGGTGAAAAATTCCTATATGAAGGTGGTATAAGTGAATATGTTAGATTTTTAAATCAAAACAAAACACCTTTAACTAATACAGTTATTCACTTGGAGGGAACACAAGATGATATTTTTCTTGAAGTTGCAATGCAATATAATACAAGTTATAATGACAATATTTACTCATTTGTTAATAATATTAATACCCATGATGGAGGAACACATGAGGAAGGAGTTAGACGTGCTTTAACAAGAATTATTAATAATTATGCTAGAAAAAGTAAGATGTTAAAAGAAAAAGATGAAAGCTTAACTGGTGATGATGTTAAAGAAGGTTTAACTATGATTATTTCTTGTAAACATCCTAATCCACAATTCGAAGGTCAAACTAAAGGTAGACTTGGTAATTCTGAAGTTAGAAAAATTGCAGATAACATCTTTGCAGAGGGATTTGATAGATATTTAATGGAAAACCCTGCAGAAGCAAAAACAATAGTTGAAAAGGCAATGCTTGCTAGTCGTGCAAGAAATGCAGCAAAGAAAGCAAGAGAGGCCACTAGAAAAACTGATTTAACAATAACAAATTTTTTTGGTAAGTTGTCAGATTGTAAAAGTAAAGATCCTAGTGAAAGTGAGATATTTATAGTTGAGGGAGATAGTGCCGGTGGTAGTGCAAAAGAAGGAAGAGATTCTATGACACAAGCTATACTTCCATTAAGAGGTAAAATTTTAAATGTTGAAAAGACAAGACTTGATAGGGCTTTAGGCAATGAAGAAATTAAGACAATTATTACTGCATTCGGAACTGGTATAGGTCAAGATTTTGATATAGAAAAGTTAAGATATCATAAAATTATAATTATGACCGATGCCGATGTTGATGGTGCACATATTAGGGTACTTTTATTAACATTGTTTTATAGATATTTTAAACCAATTATTGAACAAGGACATGTTTATGCAGCACAACCTCCTTTATTTAGGGTAATGCATGGTAAAACAAGGAGATATTGCCTTGATGAGAATGAGAAAGATAGATATTTAGCATCTTTACCTGATAATGTAAGAGCAAGAGCTGAAGTTGCTCGTATGAAAGGTCTTGGAGAAATGGATGCTGAAGAGTTAAATGAGACAACAATGGATATTAATAAGAGAATTTTAAGAAAGATTACAGTTGATGATGCAATGTTAGCTGACCAAGTATTCACTAAATTAATGGGTGAAGAAGTTGAACCTAGAAGAAAGTTTATTGAAGAAAACGCTGGCTTTGTACAAAACTTGGATATTTAGGAGGTGTGGTTTATGAAAGATGAATTAAATGAATTATTAGATAGAGCTCAAGAAGATGCTGAAAATTCTGAGGCAACAAATGAAAATAATCAAAATGATGATAATAAAGATGAAGATATTTCTGAAGATGCATCTTATTATGGTGGAGAATTTCATGAAAGAGATAAATTATCTGTAAATAATATTGTTAGTGAAGTAGAAAATTCATTTTTGGATTATTCAATGAGTGTAATTAAGGCTCGTGCTTTACCAGATTTAAGAGATGGATTAAAGCCTGTTCATAGAAGAATTTTATGGTCAATGTTTGAATGTGGTTATACTCCTGATAAACCTCATAAAAAGTGTGCAACTACTGTTGGTTATGTAATAGGACATTATCATCCACATGGTGATTCTTCAGTTTATGAAGCTATGGTTAGATTGGCTCAAGATTTTAATCAAAGATATATTTTAGTTGATGGACATGGTAACTTTGGTAATATTGAAGGTGATGGAGCTGCTGCTTATCGTTATACTGAATCTAGACTTTCTAAAATAAGTTTAGAGTTATTGAGGGATATTAATAAAAATACGGTTGATATGGAAGATAACTTTGATGTTACAAAAAGAGAACCAAAAGTTTTACCATCTAGATTTCCTAATATTTTAGTTAATGGATCAATGGGTATTGCTGTTGGTATGGCGACTAATATTCCGCCTCATAATTTAGGTGAAGTTATAGATGGTTGTATTGCTTATATTGATAATCCTGATATAGATACTTTAGGATTGATGCAATATATTAAAGGACCTGATTTTCCTACAGGTGGTGTAATTTTAGGTAATTCCGGCATTAAACAGGCATATGAAACAGGTCGTGGTTCAATTACTATACGAAGTAAAGCTACAATTCAAGAAGTTAAAGGACATCCTACTATTGTTATTACTGAAGTACCTTATGGTGTAAATACAATGGAACTTAAAAATAAAGTTGCAGAACTTGTACATAATAAAACTATAGAAGGTATTACAGATTATCATACAGATTTAAAAAATGGTGTAAAAATCACTATTACACTAAAAAAAGATGCCAATGCTCAAGTAATTTTAAATAATTTATATAAACATACACAATTTCAAATTAATTTTGGAATAATATTCTTAATGTTAGATGGAATAACTCCTAAAACTTTACCTTTAAAGAGTATTATTAGTAAATATATTGATCATCAAAAGGAAGTTATTTATAGAAGAACTAAGTTTGATTTAACTAAGTCAGAAAACAGAGTACATATTTTAGAGGGATATAAAATAGCTTTAGATCATATAGATGAGGTTATAAGTATAATAAGAAATTCAAATGAGGATGAAGAGGCTAAAAATGCATTAATTAAGCGATTTGGGTTAACTGAAATACAAGCTGAAAACATTCTTGAATTGAAATTAAAGAGGTTAACTGGATTAGAAAGAGGTAAAATAGAGGAAGAATTAAATGAATTGTTAAAGTTAATTGATGAATTAAGGTCAATTTTAGCTAGTGAACAAAAAGTTCTTGATATAATTAAGAAAGAAATGCTTGATATAAAGAATAGATATTCTGATGATAGAAGAACTAAGATTGATATGACTGCAATTGATTATATAGAAGATGAAAGTTTAATACCTGAAGAGGATTTAATTATAACATTAACTAATAAAAATTATATTAAGAGAGTTAATTCAAATACTTATAAATCACAAAATCGTGGTGGTGTTGGAATTAAGGGAATGACTACTAATGAAGAAGATTTTGTAGAACATATGATTAACTTATCAACACATGATTATTTATTATTCTTTAGTAATAAAGGAAGAGTTTACAGAATGAAAGGTTATGAGATTCCAGAATTTTCTAGAACATCTAAAGGTTTACCTGTTGTCAACTTGTTGCCTTTGGAAAAGGATGAAAAAATAAGTGCTGTTGTAAAACTTGAAAATAAAAATGATTATAAATATTTATTATTTGGAACTAAAAACGGTATTGTTAAACGTACTTTAATAAGTGAGTTTGATAATATTAGAACTAATGGTAAAATAGCTATTTCATTACGTGACAATGATGAGTTAAATTCTGTTAAGAAGACTCATGGAGATGATACAATCTTAATGTGTTCTTCAATGGGTAGAATGGTAAGATTTAATGAAAATGATATTAGAGTCATGGGAAGAACTGCTTCTGGTGTAAAAGGTATTACTTTAACCGATGATATATGTGTTGGTACAGAGATAGCAACTGATGATTTAAATATTTTGGTTGTAACAGAAAAAGGATATGGTAAGAAAACTCCATTAAGTGAGTATCGTGAAACTAAACGTGGTAGCAAGGGAGTTAAAACTATCAACATTTCTGATAAGAATGGAAAGATTGTTGGATTTAAGTCAGTCGAAGAAAATAAGGATTTAATGATAATTACTAATAATGGAATTATTATAAGATTAGATATTAACAATATTTCTCAAATGGGAAGGGTTACTAAAGGTGTTAAGTTAATAAATATTAAAGATAATAACGCAGTTGCTTCAATATCTATAGTAAATCAAAATAACGATGATGAGCTTGAAACTGATGATAATAATGATGTAAAAGAATAAATTAAATTTTATTCTTTTTTAGTTATTAACATTATTTTTGATAATGATTATAAACTTTAATAAAGAAAGAAGAAATAACCAATGTTCCACGTGAAACATAGTGCGAAGGTAAATAAAGAAAGAAGAAATAACCAA
>CAKOLW010000010.1 GCA_934096405.1 uncultured Bacilli bacterium | reverse complement strand
ACTCTCAAATTTACTATCTTTAATAGATATTGATATATTACCAGCATATCCATTATTTGATTCAATTTGAAGTGCAGCACCTGTTCCATTAATACCATTTCCATTATAAGTACCTTCTTGTGCTTCTCCTGTAGTTCTAATTGTAGTATTCTTAATATTAAAAATGCCTGATTTAGTACCAATACCATAATCAGTACCAATTATCTTAGAATCAGTAATATTCCATTTTGCATAACCAGCTGCATAAATACCACCAGTTATAGTACTTTCTATAGTAGCACCTACTAAATTAATAACTGGATAATTTTCTTTGTGTTGAACACTACCATTTAAATAAAGTCCAGCACCTGCGTCTGAAGAATCCATTTCTCCAACTAATTTACCATAAACAGTTACATTTACACCATAAGCATATGGTTTACCTTGTCTTGCACTAAATTGATCTAACATTAATCCATAAAATCCATCTAATGTTACATCTTTCCCAACAGTTAAAGTTGTATAATTTACATCTGACACATTTTCAGAACCCTTAACTATAATTGGTGAAAAATATGGTAATTGTTCCTTCAAAACACCTTTTCCTATTATATTTAATGTACCATGATAAAGATATATTGAATTACCCTCAGTAATAAAAGTAATATTATTACCATTTAAATCTAAAGTAATATTTTGCCCATCACTTATTCTTAAAGAATTAGCAACTTCAATATCATTGTCAAGAACTATAGTGCCATCAACTTTAACAGCATCTTGTAATTCTTGTTCAGTTTTTACATTTTGAGCATTAAGAACTGGTACCATTAATAATACAAATAAAAATGTAAAAATAATTTTCTTGAATTTCTTCATTATCAATCCTCTTCCTTTCGAGTATATATCATACCACATAGAATTAAAAATTCAAGTAATATTCCTAAAATTTTACTTATTTATACATAATAAAAATGAAGAAGTTTCTATTTTCTTCATTTTTATATTTAATAATTAAAAGTGTTTCTTTACAACAACTATAGCTGAAATACCTAATAATGAAATTAAGAATGCACTAGCATATAGCATAATACTATCCCCTGTTTTAGGATTTTCAGTATTAGATGGTGTATAGAAGCTTAATTCAAATGTTGAAAAACTTTCAGTTTCAATAGTAATATACTTCTTACCATCTCTAGTTTTAATTTCATAAGATTTTGTGTCAAGAATTTTATCTCCAGACTTATGTATTACTTTTACATGAGTATCAGTAACATCACTTGGTACAGGTAATTCTATTTTAATAGTTTTTGAAAGAGCACTATTAGGTATAATTCCTTTAGTTACGCCGTTTACACTATAAATAGGTTTAATTTCAAATACAAGTGTATTTTTCTCTTTATCATAACTTTCAAGTTTTGTACTTATTGACATTTCTACTTTATCTGTCTCAGTAATACCATCTAATTTTGAAGTATCTACTGCTTCAACTAATCCTGTATTTGAGTTATCTACTTTAACTTTAGATAAATCTTCTACTACATCTTTATCAATATCTTTACTAACTTCTATAGGTTTAGTTACTTCTTTAATAATTCCCTTAGTTTCAGTAATTATTTTTAACTCTACTGAACCTTCTGGCATTGTGAAAGCATTATCTTTTACTTCTACTTCTTCGTCAGTATCAGTGTTTATTAAAGAAATACTTTTAACAACATAACCATCTTTCACAGTATAACTAAATTTGACTTTAGCTCCAGCCTTAGCAATATCATTTGCTTTTCCATCTACTGTAAAAGTAACTTCTGCATTTGCATTTGAATCATATAGTATTTCATATAATTTAATTGTTTTAGCGTTTACTCTAACAAGTTTGTTAGGCATTATAAACTTACCATCTTTAACAGTTACTTTTTCATCATCAGCTGTTGTTACATCTAAACCTTCTAATTCATACATACCCATTGTACTAATAGTTACTTCACTACCAGGTTTAATATATTCAATATTAGGCTTTCCATTAATTAATAACCCATTACCAGTTCCTATAATATTGATTACAGAATAAGTTTCATCTTCTTTTTTTTCAATATATCCATTCTTTAAATATTTAAATATTGAACTAGTAAATTTACCTGATTCTATTGTTATATTATCTTTTTCAACAAATTCAATTCCACCCTTAAAATCAACTCCATCAATAGTTAAATCAAGTAAGGAATTTTTAACAATCTCGCCATTATTTTTTGGTGCAAAATAATGATAAAAAGCATTTCCATTTACACTCTCAAATTTACTATCTTTAATAGATATTGATATATTACCAGCATATCCATTATTTGATTCAATTTGAAGTGCAGAACCAGTAGAATTTATCCCATTACCATTATATGTACCAGTTTTAGCCTCACCTGTTGCTTTAAATGTGGCATTTTCAACTTTTATTTTACCGCTTTTAATTCCAAGTACATCACTACCTTCATAATATCCACCTTTAATATTCCATGTTCCAATACCAGCAGCATAGAATACAAAATTATCAGACTTAATAACAGCAGTTTCACCGAAATTAAATATTGGTGCATTTACTATACTTCCTTCATTTTGAATAAAACCATTAATTGTAATACCATTTGCTTCTTCACCTCTTGCATTTATAGTACCATTAAAATTAACTACAGTTCCATATCCAGAAGTCTTAGTAGCATACCAAATACCAATAGCATATCCACTTGTATTAATAGTTACATCCTTTCCTACACTTAAAACTACTTTTTCAGATGCAGTTTTATCATCTAACGCATTTAACCAAATGCTTGAACTACCTGGACAATCGCCAGAAATAATTCCTGAACCAATGATATTCAATTTACCATAAATATCAATAGCTTTTCCACCAAGAGTTAATGTTTTACCATTTAAATCAATAGTAACATTTAGATTCTCATTAACAACAATTGTATTTTTAACCTCTATATCATTACTTAATATAACAGTATTATTTTTTTCAATTGCATCAATAAGATCTTTCTCATTACTAACTTTTACGGTATCTGCTAGTAAAATTGATGGAATTAATACAAGAAAACTACCAATAAAAGTTATTACAATTTTTTTGAAATTCTTCATTATAAATCCTCTTCCTTTCCTAATATAAAGATAACATATAAAATTAAAAAATTCAAGAAAAAAAGCATATATTGACAAAATATATACCTGAAATATCAAAATATTTATTCAAACTTTATACTTGTAATAACAATATCATTATTTTTATTTTTATATTTATATTCTAAAGTCATAGTATTGGTAGAAATTTTACTTTTAAGTGCATCATTATAATCTAATGTCACCTTTGCTTTATAAATATTACCAGTTTTAAGAATAGCATCTATATCTGTTGAAACAATAAATAACCCATTACTTCCACTTCTTCTATTAGAATAATAAACATAATTTTTATTATCCCAAGCTCTAAAAGGACTATATTCTCTATTATTCTTATTAAAATTGCTACCAAATAATTTATTGTAGTATTTATTAAACTCATCATATTTCAAATATGACACTGCCATTTCATCAGTTACATAACCTTCATCATCTTTTTCCCCAAGTTGGTTAACTGTTATAAAATTGTCATAATTTTTAGTTTTTTGTAAATAATATTCCATTGTAAATTGTTGTTTATATTTAACATTATCAAATAAATTTTCACCTTTAGTTAAATCAGATGACTCTCTTTCAAATTCATTATCAATAGAATTACTTATAACTAACATTGTTAAAGGACGATTTATATCTTCTAAAAAATCACTTAGCTTTTCTTTTTCCTCAACATAAACATTTTTATTAATTTCAAAATTCTTAACTCTAATAAAATAATAACCAATTCCAAAAGCTAGTATTAGAGCTAAAAGTAAAACTATTTTTAAAATCTTTTTCATTTTACCCCTCCAATTTTCTTAACTTTTCTTTGTCACTATCTAAAGTTTTATTCAATGACTCAATCTCAGCATTTAATTCATCTATCTTATTTTTTTGTGCTTCTATAGAATTTTCTAATTCCTTTTTCTTATCTTTAAGTGATTCACTATCTTTATATCTTAATTCTGATACTTCATTATTATCATTTATTTCATTTTTAAGTTTATTATTCATTATTATTAAGGTACATAATGTACTTAACAATAGAATAACTATAATTATATATTTTTTCATTAGTACCAAACAGCTCTCTTTCCTAAGTAATTATATCTACTTATAAATAAACTTCTATCATAATATCTTATAGAACCTGTATAAGGATCACTTACTATAATATTATTTGAATCATATCCTATAACTACAAGTGCGTGTTCATTTGCCTTCCATTCAACTGTTTTCCCACTAGAATCAAGCCACTTACTTGAAATATAAGATTCAATCATATTTATAGTTGCCCATACAATTACAGGTTCATCTTGATCTACTAATTTTAGCACTTCATCAAATTCCATACCAGTTTTAGTTTTAGCACCCTTTTTAAACATATTAGCAAGATTTCTTATAGGATTATTATATACTCCATAAGAATACTCAGTAAGTGGATTTCCAACAAACTCGTTTTCAGGATTAGCACCATAAAATCTACCATTTTCTAAATGTGGCAAATCACCTTTAGGTATTGATGTTATTATATCATCAATACTAACATTAACACCATAATATCTAAGTAAAATATATAATGCAACACTTTCACATCCAGTTGGATAATCAGGATGTTGATTAACTGTAATGACTCCATTTATATACTTACTATTACTAGCCATAGTAGCTTTTAACTCTTCAATTTCTTTTATTTTTTCTTCAACATCAACTATTTCTTCGGTTAAACTATCTCTCTTAGAATCTAAAGATTTTAAAAGAGTATCATTTGTTATAAGTTCATTATTTAAATTATCTATATCAGATTCCAAAGACACTATTAAAGAATTAGAATTACTCCTCTTATTTAACATAATATCTCTATCATTTTTATTACTATATAGCATATAACTTTCTTCAACTATAAAAACTATTAATATAAAAGTTAATAGTTTTAAAATTCTTTTAATCTTTTTAGTTGCCATAAAATTCTCCCACTAATTAGAATGAAAATTTTCTATTAATGTTATTACTTTTTTAATATTATCTACAGTAAATGGTTTATTAAGAACATCTAAAACATTATAACCAATTACCTCACTCACTGCTTCCTTAGTATCATTACCAGTAATTATAACTACTGGTATCTTTTCTATCAAATCATTCTCTTTTAAATAATTTAAAACATCTATACCATTAGACTTAGGCATATTTAAATCAAGTAATATTGCATATATTCCCTCTTCAATTTTATTGATTGCTTCTATACCATTATTAGCCCTCTCTACATTATATTCATTTTTAACAATATTTTCTATAAAATTGATAATAATATTAGAATCATCTACTACCAATAAAGTCTTTTTAATATTTAAACTATTAGTATAATCTTTAATATTATTTTTTAATCTTTCAATAGCATTTTCTACTTCATAAAAATTATTCTTTATATAATCTATATTTCCTTCCTTTCCTTTAAGTTCATGATTATAAAATATTTGAGATAAATTATTAAGTCCTAAGTATCTTGCTTCACTTTTTAAACTATGCGCAAGTATAGTATAACTACTTATTTCACTATTATTTTTATAACTTTCTAATTCTTTAACTCTTGAATCAATATTATTTAAAAATTCCATAAGATTATCATTATAAGCATCCATATCTCCCCAGAATTCCAACACTTCATCAACATTAACTCCAATATTTTTCAAATACTCTTTATTCATAATATATCCTCCATACCATCTACATATATTATAATTTATTTTAATATTTAATTCAACCAGTTTAAAAGAAAAATTGAAGAACACTTCTTCAATTATCTATTATTTTTATTAAACAAATAAGAGTCTCTGCACATATCTTCTAAATTTAATTCAGCCTTCCAATTAAGTTCTTCATATGCCTTTTTAACATCAGCAAAACATATAGCTACATCTCCAGGTCTTCTATCAACAATCTTATATTTTATCTTTATATTATTTACCTTTTCATAAGTATTAACCATTTCTAAAACACTATAACCATTACCAGTACCTAAATTATAAATATGTAACCCATTTATAGTATTTTCTAATTTTTTAATTCCACATACATGTGCTTTAGCTAAATCTACAATATGTATATAATCTCTAACTCCTGTACCATCTGGTGTATCATAATCATTTCCAAAAACATTTAAACATGGTATTTCTCCAATCGCAACTTTAGATATAAAAGGCATTAAGTTAGCAGGTATTCCATTTGGCTCTTCACCTATTAAATGACTTTTATGTGATCCAACTGGATTAAAATATCTAAAAATACATATATTCCATTCATTATCACTATCATATAAATCTTTTAAAATTTGTTCACAAAAAAGTTTACTAGTACCATAAGGATTAGTAGTATTTCCAATTGGTGTATTTTCAGTAATAGGCATTTTTTCTGCCAAACCATACACAGTGGCACTACTACTAAAAACAATTGACTTAACATTATATTCTTTCATAACACTTAACAAATTCAAAACACTACTAACATTATTTGTATAATATTCTATAGGCTTTTTTACACTATCACCAACAGACTTATATGCAGCAAAATCAATAACACAGCTTATTTCATTTTCACTAAATATTTTAGAAAGAATATTTTTATCTAACATATCACCTTCATAAAATTTAATACATTTACCAGTAATTAGTTTAATTCTCTCTAATACTTCTTTTTTACTATTACTAAAATTATCTAATCCAACAACTTCATAACCAGCATCTAGTAATTCAACACAAGTATGACTACCAATATAACCAGTACACCCACTTACAAATATCTTTTTCATTAAAAACATCTCCTATTTAAAAAGATTTACACTCTAGTCCCTAGAATATAAATCTCTTGTATATACTTTACTCTTTGAACCAGAAAGTTCTTCTTCCAATCTATTTGCTAGTATCACATCAGATATATCAGCAAATTCTTTAAAATCTTTAATAACCTTGTAACCTTCAAATTCATCTAATTTCAAAGATGGTTCAAATATAACAATTCGTACATTATTTTCACTTAACGTTTTCATTATACTTTGAATAGCACTACATCTAAAATTATCAGAATTTGCTTTCATTGTTAGTCTATAAATACCAACAACATTTGGTTTTTTACCTAAAATAACTTGTGCAATATAATTTTTTCTAGTTTCATTTGATTTTACTATTGCTGTTATCATATCTTCAGGTACACCATCATAATTGGCAAGTAACTGTTTTGTATCTTTAGGCAAACAATAACCACCATAACCAAAAGAAGGATTATTATAGTAATTACCAATTCTAGGATCAAATCCCATACCTTCTATTATATCTTTTGTATTTAACCCCTTAACTTCAGCATATGTATCAAGTTCATTAAAGAAAGAAACCCTCATTGCAAGATAAGTATTAGAAAATAACTTAACTGCTTCTGCTTCAGTACTATTCATAAATTTAACATCTACTTTTTCTTTTAAAGCACCCTCTTTTAATAATTCAGCAAATTTTTTTGCTTTATCTGTAGTATCACCCACAATTATTCTTGAAGGATATAAATTATCATACAAAGCATGGCCTTCTCTTAAAAATTCAGGTGAAAAGATTATATTATTAACACCATATTTTTCTCTCATCCTTTTAGTAAAACCAACAGGTATTGTAGATTTAATTATAATAGTAGCATTACTATTAACTTCAAGAACTCTTTCTATTGAAAGTTCAACACTTGATGTATCAAAATAATTCTTTTCTTCATCATAATTTGTTGGAGTACTAATTATTACATAATCAGCATCACTAAAAGCCTCTTTATAATTTAAAGTTGATTTTATATTTAACTTTTTATTCTTTAAAAAATCCTCAATTTCCGCATCTTTAATCGGTGATATACGATTATTTAACATTTTAACTTTATCTTCTACAACATCTAAAGCCACTACTTCATTATGTTGAGACAATAGTACTGCCATTGATAATCCTACATACCCTACTCCTGCTACTGCAATTTTCATTTAATCCCATCTCCTAATTCATAGTATATCACATTGTATCTTATTTTCAAAATTTAATTTTCTTTATACCACTTAACAAAATTTTCTATTCCAGTTTTAAAGGAAACTTTTGGTTCATAACCTAATAATTTATTTGCCTTAGATACGTCAGCATAAGTTCTATCCACGTCACCTGGTTGCATTGGTAATTGTTTTATTTGTGGTTCAACACTTAAAACTTCAGCAATTGTATTAATCATTTCTTTTAATGTTACTGGGCTACTATTTCCTAAATTAATTATTTCATAAACATTACTATTATTTTCAACATAGCTTATACTTCTCTTAATACCATCCACTATATCAGAAATATAAGTATAATCTCTTGAATTAGTTCCATCTCCAAACATAGGAATTTCTTTTCCTTCAAGCATTAGTCTAGTAAATTTATTAATAGCCAAATCTGGTCTTTGTTTTGGACCATAAACTGTAAAAAACCTAAGCATTATTACATTAAAATCTTCTAATTTATGATATACATGAGTCATTACCTCATTTGCTTTTTTTGTTGCAGCATACGGACTTATAGCGAAGTCTACTATCATATCTTCTCTAAATGGAACTTCTTTTGTATTACCATAAACACTAGAACTTGATGCCATTACTAACCTTTTTAAATTATGCTTTTTCATAACTTCTAAAATATTTTGAGTTCCCATGCAATTTACATCTTGATATAAAATTGGATTTTCAATACTTGGTCTTACCCCAGCCATAGCGGCTAAATGAATAACTACATCAATTTTATTTTCATCAAATATTTTATCTAATAATTCTTTATCTCTAATATCTCCTCTATATAATTTAAAATTTTCATTTTTTAATAAATCATTAACATTTCTTTCTTTAATTTTAGGATCATAGAAATCACAAAAATTATCTATTGTGACTACGTTGTTTTCTTTAATTAATTCTTCAGCTAGACTTGATCCTATAAATCCAGCTCCACCTGTTATAAAATATGTTTTCATTATATCTCCTTCATTACAATTAATTTTATCAATAATCTATAAATAAGTCAAACTACTTAGTATTATTCAAATAATCTTTCCAACCATCAGTTGAAATAAAATGTTTATTCAGTGTATTAGGTAAAACTTCTTTGCCATCCTTATAAACTTCAAATGAATCTGTGTCAGATATTTTCATTTTTTTAAAGCTATAGCCATTTTTAATATATTTTATTTTTTCTGATCCGAATCCCATTATATCTGAAATAACATTATCCATATTAAGTTGATTAAAACTAGCAACTAAATAACCAACATCCTTTGGAGAAGGCATAAGTGGTCCTTCTTTTTCTCCACAAATTATCATATCTGCCACATTAAATATTGTCCTTTGTTTAGTATTAGTCAATACTCCATTTTTATTTGAATATAATACTATTCTATTAATATCTAAAATTGTTCTCCAAATAGTATCATTTCCATACCAACTTCCTTCTTGAAATCTATTTATCTTAAATACCTTTAAAGCATAGCCAAGACATCTATAAATAAACATTAAAATTTTATTTTTTGTGTAAGTATAATTCTTAGCAAGTGATCTAAAATATTTTATCAAACTTTTTTCTGGATATTCATCACCATTAAATGCAATACTTCCATTTCTATGATGAGGCAAATATTCTTTTTTAGCATTTACACCTATAAAATTTTTCATACAAGCTGTCATTCCAGCTTTTCTATGTGCTTTAGGCTTTGGAACATTAATAATTACGTCTGCATCTAAAACATCCTTTGCAATTAAATAAATATGATTTCCATCATGATGATGACTATGCATTTTTCTTAAATCATAGTTAGTTATTGCATATTTTTTATAATACTTATCAACCTCTTTTAAAGAACTTTCATTTCCAATATTTACTTCTAAACATTCAGTCATTGGATTCTCATTTTTTCTAAAATCCTTCAGTTGAATATTATAACCTTTAGAATTATATACTCTTATTGCTTCTTCTAAATCATATAATTTTATTACTTCGCTAAAAATACATTCCTGTACAGGTGCATCTCCTAAAACTATATTTCCACTTTTGTTTAAAGCTAATAAGGTGTAATCAATTATTGGACGTAAAACCGAAAAATTTGTAATTAAACAATCTGTTCCATTTTCAACAATACCATTAATTTGTTTCACTAAATTTGGCTTTATTACCACTTTATTTTCCTCTTTAATAAAATCTGAAAA
Organism: uncultured Bacilli bacterium; assembly: GCA_934096405.1. GTDB lineage: Bacteria > Bacillota_I > Bacilli_A > RF39 > UBA660 > CAKOLN01. The sequence goes on along the minus strand of CAKOLW010000010.1, from coordinate 32,257 downwards.
TGGGTTCCAATTTTTAGTACCAAAGTTTTTATTATCTAACTTCATTTCATGTAATAAATTTCTAAAATTATTATAAATTACTTTATCACTTTTAATATTCACATCAATTCCCTCAGGATACAAATCAGATGGATTAAATACCTCTGAATGATATTCTGTGTGCTTACAATCAACAACATATACATCATTTGATTTCATTTTTACACTCCTCCTTTATAGTATAATAAGTAAAACAAAACTGAATTTACAAATATAAAATTATTTAACAAATCAATTAATTTATGTACAACTTTTAGGTTTATCACCAAATATAAATTTAACAAAAAAGTTACGAATTTTCTTTATAGGCCTTAGTAAAGTTACATAAAATTTATCAATTAATTTCATTATTGGTTTTTCAACAAATCTTTGTCTGATTAAATCTATGAATGTTAAAATTAGAAAAACAACTATGACAACTATAATCGAATAAGGTATTATCAATAAAGAATTTTGGTAACTCGCATTTTTGAACAAGAATTTCCATAAAAAAGTTCTAATTAAATCATGTTCGTGAATAAGATATACCCCAAATGTACAAGAACCAATAACATTAATATATTTACTGTATTTAATTTTTAACTTTGTAAAAATCATAAACATTGAAATTGAAATACTTAGTATTAAAATATTTTCTTGATTGTAAAAGTAAGTAATATATGAAGCAAAACCATCATATTTAGTAGTTAAAAAAGTAAAAATAACACTTAAAGAATACGTTAAAAATGAACACAAAATCCACAAAACTACATAATGTTTTAAATTAAATTTATTATTTAAGCTAAAAATTTTGATGTAACCGCCTATTGCATATAAAGTTATAAACCAAGTTAATGAATTTCCTTGAAAATTTGAACCAGTAATGGTAGGAATTATTGATGACAAAAATAAAATTAAAATTAAAAAATATTGATAATCTCTTTTATTCAAAGCATTTAAAAATTTATTTAAAAAGGGATGAAGTAAATATAATACAAAATAAACACTTGCAAACCACCATTTAGAAAATGTTATTGGAAATAATGTCTTAATTAATGTTTTAACATCAATTTGAACTTTTCCAAAAATACAAAATAATAAATATATAAATATTGAATAGAAGAAAACCTGTCCCCAAAATTTTAAAATGCGTTTAAAATTAAATAAAGATTCTTTTTTACTAATCAAAAAATAACCAGAAATTAATACAAAAATATTTACCCCTACTTTGCCACCCATTAAAATAAAATTGTACCAAAAATGAGGTATTGTTAAATCAGAAGCATTCCAAATAAAATCACCATGAAGAGCAAAATGATGAAACAATATCATTATCATAGATATTATTCTTAATAACTCTATTGAAGAATCTCTTTGATTTTTAAAATGAACTATTTTCTTCACAAACTCACCTTCTTATAATTTTAGTTAAACTCTTCATTTAACTTAATTTTTTCTTTTTAAACTTTTAAGTATATCTTTAAAAGTTTTATTAAATATCAAAGCATTAGATAAAACCACAAAAATAGTTATAGGAACGATTAATAAAACTGCTAACGTAAACCACTTAAAGTATGTATTAACTTTTATTCCACCAACCAATAAATAAATAGAAAACACTATAATAAGTTGAATCATAGATACAAGTATCTGCTTAAACTTGTTCCAAAAGCTGGTTCTTAATATTTTAGTTGCACCAAAATAAATAAATCCAATACTCCTAATTGGCGTAGATAATAATGTTCCTATAGCCACTCCAATTAAACCAAATTTTCTAACAAGCAATATAGAAATAATAATATTACTAATAGGTTCAGCTATTGCATATTTACTTGTTTCTTTAAAATTTCCATTTGCATAAACTAACGTAGAATAAGGATACCTAATAGCATAATTAAATTCAGCGAATACCATTACATATGCAAATACAGGTAAAACATAATTTGCATCTTTAATTGAGCTTGTATATATACTAATAAATGGCACAATTAAAATTATTGTCATAGATAACAGAATAGTCACAATTGTATAAAATATAAAAGTATATATTTCAAAACTAGAATTAACTTCTCCCGAATTTACCAATTTTTTTCCAAAAAAGGCATCTATACCATTGGTCAAAGATATTACTACAGAATTAATACCATTAGTAATTAAATAATGAACAGAATAAATAGAAACATTGGTCAAATTACTAAAAATAGTTAATAACATTACATCTGTATTTGACTGAACAATAGCAGCTATATGATGTGCTAAACCATCCCATTGTTTTTTTAACTTGTACGTCTTATCTTTAATAATTTTAATATTATATTTTTTCTTAAAATAAATTCTAATAATTATTGGTTTTAAAATATAAATAATAGAACTTAATAATTTTATCAATAAAATCCCAGTACCACATTTTACTAGTACTATTATTAAAATCAAATTAAAAATATAACTAAAAGAATTTAAATTATCTATTAAATAATTTTTTTGATCAGATTTTAAAAATAAACTATATGTAATACCCAAAAAATATTCAGACAATTGGTTAATTGCAATTATTAAAATCATTGAAATAGTAAACATTTGTGAAAATCTATTTTCTACCAAAAGTGGATATACCACGCACAATATTACAATATAAACAATAAATATATATGATAATTTTTTAAAAAATTTATCTGTTGAACCTAAAATTTTACCAAGTTCTTCTTTATTTTTTTCAACTAAAGGCTTGAATAAAGTATTTTTAATAACCGGTCCAATTCCACCTTCTAACAAAGTAATATATGCTAAAAATTGAGCAATTGACGACATCAAACCATTTATATCTGAACCAAAGTTTTTTATAATAATAATTGGAATAATAAAACCATACACAAAAATTATTATCTGATTTAAAATTGATGAAAAAATATTTTTTAATATTAGCTGTTTATTATTCATTATAACTATACTCCTTTTTTTTGTAGTTTTATTAATTCTCCTATTTTTTTATCCCAATATACTGGCTTAAATTCTTCAAAACCACTTCCAGGATAAAATGTTAATTCACCAAAATATAATTTGCCATTTATCTCATACCAATCTACCCTTACAAATGGTATTCCTTTTGATAATTTTTTTGATAATTCTAACATTAATTCATAGTTCTTTGGTTTTTTTATTTCTTTTGTTGATGATGCATAATGTCTTTCAAATGGTAATTTTTTCCATTCTAAATCAAAAAATGTTACTTTTAGTCCATCATTATACCTTTCTGAACAAGTAAATGACATTTCTGGCTTTCCGTTAAAACACATTATTTTATAATCTACCAATTCCTTTGTTTCTTTATCTTCCATATACTTTTCAATAATTATTCTTGGCTCTATATTTTTATACGGCCACTCTCTTCCTAAATAATAAAAGTTTCTTTTCATTGATTTTTTTATTTTGTTCTCTGCCTTCTTTACATCAAAACTTTTTTTATCTTTACAAATAACAACTCCTCCTGAATCATGTGTACATTTTATTACAAATTGATTTGGTAATTCTTCAAAATTAATATCTTCGAACTTCTCATAAACTCCAATTAATGGTATCAAATATTCCTCACCTATATTCTCAGTTATATATTTTCTTACTTCATACTTATCTACTAATTTTGTGTATAGTGAATTTCTATCATATATTTTCAACCACTGAAGTTTTTCATTAAATGTCTGTGGTTTTTTTAAATTTAATGGATAACCTAATTTAATTTTAAAAATAATTTTGAGATAAAGTTTATCACTTAATACATCTGTATAATTTCTATGTTGAAAAAACATAAATAATCTACTAAAAAAACTTCTTTTATTTATTTTAACATCTTTAAAAGATAATACTTTTAAAAAATAATTATAGTATTTATTAAATATTATACTTGAATCTAGCATATTTTGAATAAGCTTAGCTTCATTTTCTATTTTCTCCCTTTCTTTATCATTTTGCAATAAAAATAATATCTTTTCTGTTAAAAGTTTATCATCATCAACTGGAATCAGCAAACCATTTTTTCCGTTGTCAATTATTTCCCTAGGGCCAAAATCACAATCAGTTGAAATACATGCAGTACCAGTTGCCATAGCCTCTATCAAAGCATTTGGCATTCCCTCAAACCTGGAACTTAAAACAAATACTTTAGATTCAGCAATCTTAAATATTGCATCTTTATCATTACCACAAAGAATGACATCATCAGCAAGTTCTAACGAATTTATTAAAAATTGTAAATTTCCCCTTTCTTCACCCTCACCAAAAATCAATAACTTATAATCAGGAAATTCGTTTTTAACTTTTTTAAAACTTTTAATTAAAATATCAAACCCTTTTTGAATATTTAATCTTCCCATGGCAGTAATTGTATTATTTTTAGAACGATTTTGTTTACTTGCTTCAATAGCTTTGTTATTACTGATTGTATTATAAATTACCTCAGAAAAATTTTGAACCTTTTTTGGATAATATGTTTTAACTCTTTCAGTTTGAAATATAAACCCATCGCATTTCTTTGAACAGTATTTTGATAAAAATCTTTTAAAAGTATTTAGTTTATTTATATTACATCTTTCAGAACCAATTAAAATAGCATTTTTAGGTTTAGTATATAAAGCATATAATTGTTCTTTATTAAACATAGCAAATATAATATCCGGATTAATTTTTTTAAATTCTTTTTTACAAAATTCAAATCTTTTTATAATATTATACAACCTATCATTTTTAGTTAATGTCAAACTAACAACTTTAATTTTTTTGTCTATTTCATAGGCAGGCTCTTTCTGATCAAACTTCATAAAAGTAACATTATCTTCAGTATTATTGACTATCCAATTTGCTAAGGAAACAGCCACTCTTTCCGCACCACCCATGGTTAAAGAAGACATTAAAAATACAATCTCTCTTTTCATTATAACTATACTCCTTTTTTTTGTAGTTTTATTAATTCTCCTATTTTTTTATCCCAATATACTGGCTTAAATTCTTCAAAACCACTTCCAGGATAAAATGTTAATTCACCAAAATATAATTTGCCATTTATCTCATACCAATCTACCCTTACAAATGGTATTCCTTTTGATAATTTTTTTGATAATTCTAACATTAATTCATAGTTCTTTGGTTTTTTTATTTCTTTTGTTGATGATGCATAATGTCTTTCAAATGGTAATTTTTTCCATTCTAAATCAAAAAATGTTACTTTTAGTCCATCATTATACCTTTCTGAACAAGTAAATGACATTTCTGGCTTTCCGTTAAAACACATTATTTTATAATCTACCAATTCCTTTGTTTCTTTATCTTCCATATACTTTTCAATAATTATTCTTGGCTCTATATTTTTATACGGCCACTCTCTTCCTAAATAATAAAAGTTTCTTTTCATTGATTTTTTTATTTTGTTCTCTGCCTTCTTTACATCAAAACTTTTTTTATCTTTACAAATAACAACTCCTCCTGAATCATGTGTACATTTTATTACAAATTGATTTGGTAATTCTTCAAAATTAATATCTTCGAACTTCTCATAAACTCCAATTAATGGTATCAAATATTCCTCACCTATATTCTCAGTTATATATTTTCTTACTTCATACTTATCTACTAATTTTGTGTATAGTGGATTTCTATCATATATTTTCAACCACTGAAGTTTTTCATTAAATGTCTGTGGATTTTTTAAATTTAATGGATAACCCACCAACAATTTAAATTTAATTTTCAAATAAACTTTATCTGAAATATTTTTAAAAAAGCCAATATTAGATAAATAAAGTATTAATTTTAATGGATGAATTAAATAGTAAAATATTTTCTTCATGAATCCTCCTTTATATTAAAAACTCATATGGTGTATAATTTATTAAATTTGTTGTCATATAGTAAAAATACATTGTTAAACTTATAAACATCAAAGTTATTAAAGTTATTTTAATACTTTTATTTTTCATTAATTCGAGTATGTTTGGTATTATCAAAATTATAGCAAATGAAAAATATAACACTAATCTATAAACATTTCCAAAAACTAAAGACAAACATTGCAATAACGTCGCAATAAAAATCATATTTATAAACAGTTGATTATTTCTATCTTGTTTTAACAATTTGTCTTGAAAATAATAAGATACACAAGAAAGCAAAAATAATAAAACTAACATTTTATAACCACTTCCACCTATACCAATAGTTTCAGCTGGCTGATAAATATACTTTATTATAAAACTTAATATTTGATTGTTAAATAACATAAATGATAATATGCAAAAAGTCCATATAATAAATAATTTTTTATTTATTTTTACATTTGATAACGGATAAGCCAATATAAAAATTAATGCTGTTTTATGAAATAAAAATGCCAAAAATACTGATAGTAAAAACTTACAAAGTTTTTTTTCTTTGATAAACTTTATACTACAAAATAAAATTGAAATTGCTAAAACCTGCCTAAATATACCAAAGAAAAAGCCATAAAAATTAAAAGTTATAAATATTAAAAATGAATAAACATAATTTTTTGAATTATCTTTTATATAAAAATATATTCCAATCATAGATAAAACAGAAGTTACCATAAGAAAGAAATTAAAGTTATAATAAACCGAAGAAACTAATTTATTATAAAATTTATAACCAATTTCGTGCCTCTCATAACTAATTAAATCCAAAGGATTTAATCTATGTGAATATTCAAAAATAGATCTATAATTATCATTATCTATACCTACTGTATCTTTTCTTAATACTAGAAATAATACTAAAATAGAAAAGACAACAATAAAATATTTTTTATTTTGTTTAATACCTTTATTTCCTATTAATAACCATCCTATTGTTATCAAATAAAATATTATTAACAATCTAAAATAGTAATTCATATTTATCAACTCACTTATTTTTAATATACATTATATAATCAAGCCATCTTTGGTTTATCTTTAAAGGCTCTAACTCTTCACCAATCTTAGAGGCATTATCACCAATACTTTTAGCAAAATTTTCATCATCAATTATTTTTTCAATTGCGTGTGACAACGCTAATTGATCATTTACTGGTACTAATATTCCATTTTTATTATTACTAATTAAAAATCTTGAACCTCCACATGGACAATCAGTTGAAATGCATGGTAAACCTAAAGACATTGCTTCCATTAATGAGTTAGGCATCCCCTCATAATCTGAGGACAAAACAAACATTTTTGACTTGTAAATTTCATCCTTAATATTATCACTTTCACCCTTAAAAATAACTCGATTTTCTAACTTCAACTTTTTAACATAACTTTTTAATTCGTCTTCCAAAGAACCTGAACCATAAATCAAAATATTATAATCTTTATATTTTTCTTTAATAATATTAAAACTATTAATTAAGAGTTTATGATTTTTTTGTTCTTCTAATCTTCCAACAGTCACTATATTTTTTTCTCTTTTTCCACCATATGGTTTTACTATAAATAAAGGATTTATCGGATTTGGAATTATAACAGAATTTTGTTGAATTTTACTCGAAAAATATTCCTGTGCTTCCTTAGTTTGAAAAACAAAACCATCAGATCTTTTATACAAGATTTTCATTATAATTCTATCTATAAAGTTTTTATATTCCACCTTCGGATCATTCCTGATAGATGTTATTACTTTTGTTTTAATTAACGGCTTTAAAAATAAAACTCTATAACTAGGCTCTGGTAAAAAAGTCAAAATAATATCAGGTTTAAAATCTTTTATATATTTATTTAATTTACTTATTCGTTCCAGATTTCTTCTGATTTTATTTTTTTTATTCGTTTGTAATCCATCTAAAGTCATATATTTTATTTTTGAATCCAAAGAATAATGGCTAGGATCTAAAGGAGTAACAACTATCCCAACTTGATGTTCTTTTATTAGCCAATTTGATAAATTTGCTACTACTCTTTCAGCTCCTCCTTTAGTCATACTACCTAAACAAAACAAAATTTTCATAACTTCCTCCTAAGAAAATATAAAAAAGATAAAATTTTGTCATACACACTTTTTTCTCTTTTATTTAGTTTCTCAATATTTAAATCTAAAAATTTCTTAGTATTATTTCGTAAAAATAATTCTAATTGTTTAAAATCATTTTCATTCATTTCATTAGGATGATAACAAAAAGTTGTAAATTTAAAATTTAAATTTCTTACTTTACCTGATTGAACTGGTAAAAAGTAAAAACCATCTTTGAAATAAACATCATTTGCAATTGTATCACTAATAATTCTAATTTGTGAATTATCTTTTAAAGCTTTTAAAGTGTTTTTATCAAAAGTATGTGATGGTGCAAAAAAGACTTTAGGTTTTAATTCATGTTCATCAAGTATTCTTAATCCTTCAATAATTTTATAACTTTGAGTTGCATAATCTACCCCAGCAAATTCAGATCTTCTCTGAACAGGATTTATTCCACCATCTTTAGTTATATAAACATGATTATACCCATGTAAAGCAATTATCCATCCATTTTTTTCCCACTTTTTTGCATTCACCCAAAAGTCTTTATCTTTATTATATTTTTTTAATGATGGATCTTCATTTTTTGGTATAATTCCAACTATAGGCTTAACATTATATTTCAATAAAATTTTTTCAATTGTTTTCCAATTATCTTTATTCAAATATTCGGATGCATCATCAAGTCTTATAACATACATACTAACACCTCACTTTATAGATTTTCATAAAATTTTTCTAACCATTTTACATTTTCACCTATATCAAAATTCATTGTCTTTATTTCTTTCATTCTATCTATTTTTTTATTGTTTTTCCTCTTTTCAATTGCTTTTATCCACATCTGATAATTATTGTCTAAAGGAATTTGTTCAATTAATTCTTTAATTAGTTTTCCATCATGGACGTTATCTGAAATGATACATGGTAACGATGCTGCTTGTGCTTCGACCAATGATAAAGGTAGTCCTTCATATAAGGATGGCATTAAAAAAATATCAAAACATTGTATTATTTCATTCACATCACTTCTTTCAGACAAAATTAATACATTATTTTCTAATTTTAACCTTTTAATTTCTTTTACCAAATTTTCTTTAAGTGGCCCACTACCAACAATTAATAAAAATGCAGATTTGTTAACTTTCAAATACTCATTTAATAAGTTAATTGAAAAGATATGATTTTTTACAGTAGATAATCTTCCTATTTGCCCCATAATAAACTTTTTTTCCAATCCAAACTCTTTTTTTATTTTATTGCTAACACTTTTATCATACAAAAATCTTTTAGTATCAATTGCATTATTTATCACAAAACAATTTTTATTCTTTAAATATTCTTCTCCATATAACCATTCTATAGACTTCTCACTACATCCAAATAAATAATCAGCATAATTAACAATTTCTTTTTGATATAAATTTTTTATAAGAGCAGAAATACCACATCCATTTGAAGTACTGTGACTATGGCAAATAGTTTTTATACCATATTTTTTTGCAATCTTCAATATTATTGAAGCAGTACTTCTAACATGACAATGAACTATATGATATTCAGTATGTTTTTTAAAAAAATCTTCCCATTTTCTCACATATTCAAAATGATTATAAATTCTATATCTAGGAACACAAAACACTTTACCACCCAATGAATGTATTTCATCTATGTAAAATTTCTTTTCCTTATTGTGAACTACAAAATCAAATTGAAACTTTTCCTTATCAATATTTCTATAAATATTCATAACAAAAGTTTCTGCACCACCTGCATCAAGGCCACCTAAAACATGTAATACTTTAATTTTTTCCATTACTAAATCTCCATTATATCTAACATTCTTTTATTAATTATACTTATTTCAAATCTATCTTTACACAACTTATAGCTTTCCTCAGACATCATTTCGACTTCTTCCGGATGATTAATCATCCATTCCATTTTATCTACTAAATCTTTAATATCTCTAGTCTTAACAAATAATCCATTTTTGTTTTCAATAACAGTTTCCTTGCTTCCAGGCATTTTAGTAGTAATTATTGGCCTTCCAATTGACAAAGCTTCCAAATTTACTCTCGGTACACCTTCTCTATAATAAGTTGGTAAAACAAAAACTCTACATTTACTTATAAAAGCAGCTACATCATCAGTTTCTGGAATAAGTTCTACAATGTTGTCATCAACATATTTTTGCAATTTTGTCACATCTACAGCATAATTAGTTTTATCTATTTCCCCAACAAACATAAACTTAACATTTTTATATTTTTCTTTTATAATTTTAGCAGCTTCAAAATATTCTATAACACCTTTTTCTTTTAAAACTCTTGAAACCATTAAAAAAATGTTTTCTTTAGGTAATGGTGCTTTTTTAAATCTTTCCATATTAACCCCAGAACCATCAACTAATTCACACTTTTCTCTAATTAAATAATGTCTTTTAACAACTTCATTTATATCATCTTGATTTTGAAATATCACTTTTTTATTAAATTTAAAAGCATATTTATACCCTGTTCCTACAATAAATCTTATTATTTTGGTTTTTAAAGAATCATCAGAATATATATGTCCCATTCCAGTTACCATTGAATACATCTCTTTTACTTTACATTTCTTAGCAGCCAAAGATCCTAAAATAATTGGTTTTATTGTATAAGCAAATATTTTATCTGGTTTTTCCGCCATAATAATCTTTTTAATATCATTTATGGTTTTTAAATTTTTTAAAATTGAAGTAGAATTTTTATTATAAGGCATAACTATAACTTTAATACCCATTTTTTCTAAATCTTTTTTATACAAATCATGTGGCACAACTAATGTAACATCATATCCTTTAGATATAATTTTCTTTGTCAAATCTCCTCTAAAATTTATATGTGCTTTCGCCTTTGAAGCAATCATTAATATTTTTTTTTTCATACCTATCATCCCTTTATTTATTCAAATATTGCTGTATTTTTTGTTTTGTTTGGTTTAAAGATTCTGAATCAGGAACGACTGAATACAAAGTCATTGTTGGAAATGTATAAGTTCCGCAATATTGATTTGTACCAGTTGGATTTTGACTTTCGACTGTCCAACCTCTCATATCTTTAAGTTGCATTTTTACTAATCTCTGAATATCTTTACTACTCATATTTGTATCTAAGTTATCACTAACACTGTTAAGAATTTGATCGTAGCTTGAAATTAAAGCAGTTGATGAAGTCATCTTGTTTATTATAGCTTCAACAACATGCTGTTGATTCTTAACCCTTTGAAAATCACCAGCACCAAATACTTTTCTTTCTCTTGCGAACCTTAATGCTTTCTTACCATCAGCATGATTGTACCCTTCAACAAATGAATAGGAATTATCACTAGTAGTAAAATCATAATCACTATAAACATCTACTCCTCCAATAGCATCCACTATTCCTTCTATTGTTGAGAAATTTACTTTAACATAATAGTTAATATCTATATCAAGTAATTTTTCTAAATCTTTTACACTTTCTTGAATACCATAATATCCCGCATGTGTTAGTTTATCATATGCATCAGGTCCTTGTCCAACCAAATTAACCCAATAATCTCTTGGTATAGAAGTTAATAATATTTTTCTATTAACCGGATCTATAGTAGCAATCATATTAACATCTGTATTATATGTTATATCAATAGAACCATATCCATCTCCACCAGCTATATAAACATTAAATGGAGTATTAGTAACATTAACAACTTTAACTATATCTTCTTTTTCTATAGATATTTTAAACTCGTAGATAGTTTTTAATTTAATATTTAAATCTTTAAGTTCACTATCCAATAATTTTTCTACTGAACTACTTATAACAACTGCACTTATTTCTCCATTTTCTAGGCTTTCAAACATAGTTTCTACATCACTAAATTCATTATCTTCAACTTGAACTTTTTTGCTTAATTCCTGAATAGCCTTTTCACTATTAGTGCTCTTATAAGAACCAATATCCTTATTTTTTAATTCTTCTATATTTTTAATATTACTACTATCCAATACCATTACAGTATATCTTTCTTTTTGAAAAACATCTTTATCAATTATACTCATAAAATCCATAGTATCAAATATATATTTATTTGCAAAACCAAATATAGTACCTAATATCAAAAATATAATTAAGCAAAATGTTTTAATACCAATTTTTATCTTAGGTGGTAATGTCAATAAAAGTAATATCAGATAAATAAAACCTAAACAACAAAATATTATATATAGATATTTAGTAGGTATCATGTTTAATTTAAATAAACAATAGCAAAATAATAACATCACTAAAGTTGATATTATAGCAATTATATTATAAATTATATTTAAAACTTTTCTCTTCTTTTTGGTAACCTTTTTACTCATATTAAAAACCTCACATGATAATTATACTAAAATTTGACAAGAATGTCTACCTATATAAAAAGAAAAAAGCCGTTAGGCTTTTAGTTTAAAGCATCTTTTAATTTGCTTCCAGCTTTGAAACTTGCTACTACTTTAGCAGGTACTTTTAAAGGTTGTTTAGTTAAAGGATTAATTCCTTCTCTAGCAGCTCTCTTTTTAGCACTGAAAGTACCAAAACCTACGAAAGTTACTTTTCCATCTTCTTTTAAACCTTTCTCAATTCCTTTTAAAGTTGCATCTAATGCTCTTCCAGCATCAGCTTTAGTTAGGCCAGTTTCACTAGCGATGAATTCAACTAATTCAGTTTTACTCATTGTATTTACCTCCGTCATTTATTTTTTAAGCTATTCTGCTTACACTTAAATTGTACTATATACAAGAAATAATTCAAAGTTTTTTTTATAATTTTACATGAATTTTACACATTATTTTTAATTTAGTATTTTCTTTAATACAAAAATTGCTATATAACTATAGCAATTAAGTTTCCACTACCTTTATTAACAATCTTAGTTATTGTTTGACCTAACTTAAATCTTACATTTTCTGGTACCATATTAAGTTTAGATTGAATTCCTTCGCCCACTATTACTTCTAAACTTCTTCCAAACAATTCACTCTTCCAAATATTATTAGGATTATCTTCTTGTCCCTTCATCAATGAATCTATTAATTCTTTACTTTGCATTTCAGTTCCTATAATAGGTTCAAATGTACTTTCTACATCTACTTTTATTAAATGTATACTTGTAGCCTTAGCCTTAAGTTTAACTCCATATCTTCCATTTTGTTTAATAACTTCAGGTGTATCAAGTTTCATATCATTAACTGTTGGATAAGCTATACCATAACCAGTTGTATATGCTTGTTTAAGAGCAGATTTAATACTTTCATACTCACTCTTACCTTCCTTAAAATCTTGAAAAACTCTTAAAAGTTCTGCTTTACTATTTATACTTACTCCCATAATATCTTTTAATACTTGATCATACAATTCATTTGGAGCTTCTAAATTAATAGTAACATTTCCATTCGCTGTATCTAAATTAGATATATATGCGTTACTTATATAATCATTCTCTTCAAAATTTAAATTTATCTTTTCTATATCTCTTAACTTATCAACATCATGTATACTACTCTTCATCGCATCTATAAATGTCTTTTTAATTTCATTATCTTTACTTAAAACAGTTACCCAATCAGGAATATTTACTTCTATATCTACTACAGGGAATTCATATAAAGCCTCTTTTAATATTTTAAGTATATCTTCTTCTCTCATATCAATAATACTTATAGGCATTACTGGTACATTATGAGTATTCTTTAATTCTTCACATATTCTAAGTGTTTCAGGATCATTTGGATGAGTAGTATTCATTATTACTATAAAAGGTTTATTAATATTTTTAAGTTCATTGATAACTTTATCTTCTGCTTCAACATAATTATTTCTACTCATTTCTCCAATAGAACCATCAGTAGTCACTACTATACCAATTGTACTATGGTCTTTAATTACTTTCTCAGTACCTATTGTAGCTGCTTCAGTAAAACTTAATTCTTCACTAAACCAAGGTGTTTTAACCATACGCATTTTTCCATCATCAGTCATATAGCCTTGACTTTCTGGTGTAATAAATCCAACACAATCAATTAACTTTATACTTGTAGTCATTTCATCTATTTTAATTTCAGTCTTAGATGAAGGTACAAATTTAGGTTCAATTGTCATTATCTGTTTACCCTGAGCCGTTTGTGGTATTTCATCTAAACATCTCTTTTTCTCATATTCATCAGTTATATTAGGTACTACTAAAGTCTCAATAACCTTTTTTATAAATGTGGATTTACCAGTTCTAACTGCTCCAACTACACCCAAATAAATTTCTCCATTACCTTTCTTGGATATACTTCCAAGTATCTCTTTTTTATCCATATTTTTTTCTCCTTTATTTTACATTAAAACTATATGATATAAGTAAAAAAGTATTACAAAATAGTATTTTAATTTATTAAAAAAAGTTAAACTGGTCACACTAGACTACATAATTTTTAATTTTTTTATTATAAAATTAATGTGGTGATGCCTATGGTTTACAAATTTAAAGAATATGACTTCAATAAAAATATTAAAAAAATTATAGCATTAAACATGAGAAAATTTAGAAAAGAAAAAGGTTATACTCAAGAAGAGTTAGCATTATATACAGATAGAAGTTTTGAATTTATTAGAAGAATAGAAAGTGAAGAAGGAAAAAGAGGTTTTTCAGTAGAAACTTTATGGAGAGTTGCATTAGTATTAGAAAAACCAATAGATGATTTCTTTGATGAAAGTGTTTTAAATGAAAAATAATCAAGAATTTAATTTCCTGATTATTTTTTTATACAAAATATTGCATATAATGGAACTGACTTAATATTATTTTCAAATCCAAAGTTTTTTGTTGATAGCCTTATACTATAAAGTGGTTTATACTTTTCTATATATTCATTTAAACTTCTACTATTTGTTCTTCTACCACTTTTAACTTCAACTGGAATAATATTACCATCTATTTTTATTAAAAAATCTATTTCATATTTATTAAAATTATAATAAAACAACTCATTAAATTTTGGATAAAATTCACAAGCAACATAATTTTCTGTAAGTACACCTTTATACATTTCATTCTTATCTAAAAGTATTTCATTATATTCAAGATTAGATAATGCCCTTAAAAGTCCAACATCACTCAAATATAATTTAAACTTATCTTCATTAATAAATGCTTTCATTGGAGATTCATTCTTCTCAGTTAAATCACATTTTAAAAGCATATTACTTGCAAGTAACCATTCTAAACTAGTTTGATATCTATTTTTTCTAGCATCTTTATCAACTATACTAAATTTAAAAGTATTATTAGGTCTAGCAAGTTCCTTTGGAATAGAATTATATATTTGACTATTTTTAATACCCTCACTATTTTCAGTATATTTATTCATATCAGCTAAATATGATGTAATAATTTGATTTTGAAGTTCAAAATCAACCATAGAAATATTTAAATCATTTTTTATAAAATTATTAATCATCACAGGCATTCCACCTAATACTAAATATTTCTTATATAAATCAAGTGCTTTTTCATGAATAGGATTGATTAAAGGTTCGTTAGAATCATAATGTATTTTTATCTCATTAATTAATTTATTTTCATTAAGTGCCATTAAATATTCTTCAAAATCTAAAGGATATAAATATTTTATGGTTACTTTTCCAACTGGAAATGATGATTTGAATCTATTAATTTTAACACCAAGAAGAGAACCAGCACATACTATCTTATAAGGTTTATCACTTTCACAAAAATATTTTAATGATGTAATTGCTCTTTCACTAACTTGAATTTCATCAAAAAATATTATGGTATTCTCTGGATTTATAGAAATATTTTTTAATATTTCTATTTTTTCTACTATGTTTTCAGGTTCAATAGTAGATTCAAATATTTCACATACACTCTCTTCTTTATCTAAATTTATATAAATATAATTATCAAAATTATTTTTACAAAATTCATCTAAAATATAAGTTTTACCAGTTTGTCTAGCTCCTACTAACATTAATGGCATTTTATAATTTTCTTTCCATTTTTTTAGTTCTTCTTCAATTTTTCTATACATTTTTATCACCTGCATTTTAATAATATCACATTTTTGTACAAATTGCACGAAAAATATAGTGAAATTCGTACAATTTGTACGAATTTCTTTATTTTTTAACTATTTTCTATAAAATCAGTACCTTTAAAAGGTTCATCAAATAATAATCCTTCATAATTTTTTTGCCTTAAAACTTCATAAACTGCCACACATACAGTATTAGACAAATTAAGTGCTCTTACATTATCAGTCATAGGTATTCTTATACATCTTTCTAAATATGGCTTTAAAATAGATGGAGGAATACCAGTACTTTCTTTACCAAAGAATAAATAAATATTCTTATCATTAGAATAATCAAAACTAGTATGTGGCTTATGTCCATATCTAGTAAAAAAGTAATATTCTCCCTTATTCTTCTCAAAAAATTCATCTATATTTTCATAAACAAAATATTTACACTTATCTATATAATTAACACCACATCTTTTAATATATTTATCTTCAAGACTAAATCCCAAAGGTTTAATTAAATGAAGAATAGTATTTGTCGCTACACAAGTTCTCATGATATTTCCAGTATTCGCAGGTATTTCAGGTTCATATAATACAACATTTATCATTTTTTAATTATACTTTCCACAGCCTCATCAGCCATTCTCAAAGATAAAGATCTTAAAGCATCCTTAAGTTCAGGAATTAACACCTCTATCTTTTTTCTTTTACTTATTACATAAAGTTTTAATTCTTTTCTATCAAATTCTACTGGAAAACCTATACTTTTATAATTTAATTCAATTACTCCTAACTTATACCCCATTATGTAATTAGCCATTTTAGCTTTAATTAACCCTGGCTTTTCTATATAACTTAAATACTCAATAATACTTTGTGTTGCATTTCCTCTATACAAAAAAGCATCATCTCTTCCTTTAGCATACATTTCTTCCAATGTGTAATTTTCAAAATCATACATAATTTTACACCTTCTCTTCTCTATATTTCTATTATATCAAATAAATTAAAAGAAAGAAGTTTAATCTTCCTTTTTAGGCATCAAAACTTCTTTTCTTGACAAATTTAATTTACCACGTTTATCATAACCAGTTGCTTTAACGACAATCTCATCTCCAACTTTTACAACATCACTTGGTTTTTCTACTCTCTTAGTATCTAATTGACTTACATGAACAAGTCCCTCACATCCAGGCCATAGTTCTACAAAGCAACCAAAATCTTCTACATTAATTACTTTACCAGTATAAGTTTTACCAATTTCTACTTCTCTTACTATTTGTTCAATCATAGACATAGCTTTATCTAATACTTCACTACTTGTATGATATGCAACAACTCTTCCATCATCTGTAATATCAATTTTAACAGCATCTTTATCACTTACTGTTTTAACATTAGAACTTTCTAAGATAATCTTAGTAATCATTTCTCCACCACGACCAATAACATCTTTAATCTTTTCTGGATTAATCATCATTATTCTAGTCTTTGGAGCATACTTACTTAATTCTTTCCTTGGTTCAGCTATTTCTTTCTCCATTACATCTAATATTTCAAATCTTGCAGTCTTAGCTTGCGCTAATGCTTCTCTAAATACAGACTCATTAATTCCTTTAATCTTAATATCCATTTGTAAAGCAGTAATACCTTTTCTTGTACCAGCTACTTTAAAATCCATATCTCCCATATGATCTTCTAATCCTTGAATATCAGTTAATATTGTATAATTAGAATCACATGTTCCATCTTCAGTAATAAGTCCCATAGCAATACCCGCAACTGGTGCAGTAATTGGAACACCTGCAGCCATTAAACTCATACATCCAGCACAAATACTAGCCTGACTACTTGAACCATTACTTTCTAATACTTCACTTACTACTCTAACAGTATAAGGAAATGCCTCTTCACTTGGCATAACTTGTAATAATGCTCTTTCAGCTAAAGCACCATGTCCAATTTCACGTCTACCAGGAGCACCATATCTACCAGTTTCACCAACACTAAATGCTGGAAAATTATAATGGAACATAAATCTCTTAGTATCTTCAACACTAATTCCATCTAGTATTTGATTTTCACCTAAAGCACCCAATGTAGTAATAGCAAGCGCTTGAGTTTGTCCACGAGTAAATAAAGCACTACCATGAGTTCTAGGAAGTAAATCCTTATCAGTTGAAAGTGGTCTAATCTCAGTCATACCTCTTCCATCTGGTCTTACTTTTTCTTGAGTAATTAATCTTCTTACTTCATTTCCTTCTATATTATCTGCTATCTTCTTAACTTGCTTCAATTCTTCTTCTAAAGTTTCACTATCTTTATGTTTTTCTTCATAATCAGTTACTGCTCTTTCTTTAACTTCATCAATCTTAGCATACTTTTCTAACTTATCTTTAATCTGTATAGCAGAACACATATCATCTTTAATATCTTCTTCTACTTCTCTAACTATATTTTCATCTAACTTAGCAAGCTCTACTTCAATTTTAGGTACACCTACTTCATTAATAATATCTTCTTGTATTAAACATAATTCTTTAATATACTCATGCCCAAACATCAAAGCTTCTAGCATTTCTTCTTCAGATACTTCTTTACTACCTGATTCAACCATATTTATAGCTTTTTTAGTACCCGCTACTGTAAGATTAATTGTACTTCTTTCCATCTCTTCTACTGTAGGATTAATCTTTAATTCTCCATCAATCTTACCAACTATAACTCCACTTACTGGTCCATCAAACGGAATATTACTAATACCTAATGATAAACTTGAACCAAATAAAGCAGTCATCTCAGGTGTATAATCATTATCTACACTTAAAACAGTATTAACAACTTGTACTTCGTTTCTAAAGTTTTCATCAAACATAGGTCTAATAGGTCTATCAATTACCCTTGCAGTTAAAGTTGCTGCATCAGTAGGACGACCTTCTCTTTTAATAAATCCTCCAGGAATTTTACCTACAGAATATAGCTTTTCTTGATAAAGTATTGTAAGTGGGAAAAAATCTGCAGTACTAACATTATTACTCATAACAGCTGTACTTAATATTACAGTATCTTCATATCTAACTAAAACAGCCCCACTAGCTTGTTTAGCAAGTTCTCCAGTTTCTACTATTAATTTTTTTCCTAAAAATTCATATTCAAAAACTCTTTTCATAACTACCTCTCTTCCTAATTATCCAGAAAAAAAGACACTTAAAATAAGTGCCTACTTTCTTAATCCTAATTTTTCTATAAGTTTACGATATCTAACTACATCTGTTCTCTTTAAATATTCTAGTAAACTCTTTCTTTTACCAACCTTTTGTAAAAGACCTCTTTTAGAATGGAAATCATGTTTATGTTCCTTTAAGTGTTCAGTTAATTCTTTAATTTCTTCAGTTAATATTGCAACTTGAACTTCAACACTACCAGTATCATTATTTCCTCTTCCAAATTCTTTAACTAATTCTTCTTTTCTTAATTTTGCTAAAGCCATTTTTATTTTCTCCTTTCATCAATTTATCCGTTTAATCTGAGTAGAAGAACTGGAGATGTCTTAAACTAAGATAAAACTTCATATACATTATATTATAACAATCTCAAAAAATCAACCCATTATCTCGAATTTTAATTATCTTCCAAAAAATATTCCACTAATTTTTCATAATTATCTTGACTTTTTAGACATGTATCTATCAAGTAACCTTTTATATCGTTGTTTTGATATTCTTTTATTCCCCTTATATAAAAATCTCTATTTCTGTCTTCAATATAAAATGGCATTATATCGTTATATAAACATTCTCTAAACATTATCATTCTTCCTACTCGACCATTTCCATCTTGAAAAGGATGAATTTTTTCAAATTTTACATGAAATTCAATAATATCTTCAATTGTCTTATTATTTATTTTTTCATACCATCCCATTAACTTTTTCATATCTTCAGACACATCTTTTGGTAAAGATGTAGTTATATTTCCTACAAAGTTTTTTCTTTTTTTATATTCTCCTACATTAAACCATTCTTTTTCACTATCAGTTAAAGTTTCACTCTTTAAAATAAAATGAAATTTTTTATCATATCTTCAGAAAGTTGTTCATCAACAGTATCTAACATATATTTAAATAAAGTAAAATGATTTTTTGTTTCAGTAGCATCCTTTAAAACAATTACTTTATCACCACTTGTTAAAATTGTTCCTGTATCATATATACTTGCAGTTTCATCTTCAGTTATTGTTGAACCCTCAATATGATTAGAATTATATGCAAAATCTAATTGAGTTTTATGATATAAATTTCCAGATAAATTCATATTTTTTTGATCAATTAATGCTTTTTTTATTCGACTTATCTCCATTTTTCCTCCTGTTAAAGACATTAAGTTTAATAACTTTTTATGTATGTTAATGTCTCACTTCTGTATAATATTATACCATATAAATTGCCTTTTTGATGTACTTATTTACAAAAGTGGTTTTAAATATTCTCCTGTATAACTTTCTTTTACTTTGCATATTTGTTCTGGAGTACCAGTGGCTACTATATTTCCCCCCAAGTCTCCACCTTCAGGACCTAAGTCAATTATATAGTCAGCTACTTTTATTATATCTAGGTTATGTTCAATAACAATTACTGTATCTCCATTATCAACTATTCTATTTAATATTTCTAATAATTTCTTTATATCATCAGTATGTAATCCAGTTGAAGGTTCATCTAATATGTATACACTTTTTCCAGTAGGTTTCTTTTGTAATTCTTTAGCTAATTTTACACGACCTGCTTCACCACCAGACAATGTTACTGCATTTTGTCCTAGTTTTACATAACCTAAACCTACATCATGCATTGTATCAAGTATTCTTTTAACTTTCGGAACACTTTCAAATATATCTCTTGCTTCATCAACTCTTAAATCTAGTACATCTGCGATATTTAAACCTTTAAATTTTACATTTAACGTTTCTTTATTATATCTTTTACCATGACATACATCACATGGAACATATACATCTGGTAAGAAATGCATTTCTATTTTTTTAACTCCATCCCCATTACAAGCTTCACATCTACCACCTTTTACATTAAATGAGAATCTTGATTTATCATATCCTCTTATTTTTGCTTCTTTAGTTTCTGTAAATACATCTCTAATAAGATCAAATACACCTACATAAGTAGCTGGATTACTTCTTGGAGTTCTACCAATTGGATCTTGACTTATAAATACTACTTTGTCTACATCATCTATCCCTTTAATTGATTTATAAATGCCAGGTTTATCTTTACTTTTATATATAGTTGATGCTAGTTTTTTATATAATATTTCATTTACTAAACTAGATTTACCACTTCCACTTACACCAGTTACTACTGTAAGAGTACCCTTAGGAAATTTAACATTTATATTTTTTAAGTTATGCTCTTTAGCACCTTTTATTTCTATATATTCTCCATTACCTTTTCTTCTCTTTTTTGGTACTTCTATTTTTAATTTACCACTTAGATATTTACCAGTTAATGAATTTTCATTTTTCATTACTTCTTCAGGTGTACCTTTGGCTACAACATAACCACCTTCACTACCTGCGACTGGCCCAATATCAATTAAATAATCACTTGCTAGCATTGTATCAGTATCATGTTCTACCACTATTAAGGTATTTCCTAAATCTCTCATTTCTTTTAATGAATTAATTAGTTTATTATTATCTCTTTGATGCAATCCAATACTTGGTTCATCTAAAACATATAGTATTCCAGATAATTTACTACCTATTTGAGTAGCAAGTCTTATTCTTTGACTTTCTCCACCTGATAAAGTACCTGCACTTCTACTTAATGTTAAATAATCTAACCCTACATTTTGTAAGAACTCTAGTCTTTCATTTATTTCTTTAAGTATTAAGTGAGAAATTTCTTCTTCTGTTTTATTAAGTTTCAACTTCTTAAAGAATTCTATTAAATCTCTAATACTATAATTAGTTATTTCATATATATTTTTTCCACCAACGAATACATTTAATATTGGCTCACTTAGTCTTGCTCCATGACATGTAGGACAACCTAATTCAGTCATATAACTTTCTATCCATTCTCTTATACTTGGACTATTAGTTTCCATATATCTTCTTTCTAAATTAGTTATTATTCCTTCAAAGTAATCATGACTTTTTAATACACTTCCACTTCTTGTTTCTACCTTGAAATCTATTTTATCTTTAGAACCATAAAAAATTGTATCATGTTCAAATTTTGTCAAGTCTTTGACAGGTTTATGTAAATCAATATTATAGTATTCACTAACACTATTAAGTTTTTTAAAATAGATACTTAGTGTTTCTCCACTTTGAAAAGAAGCTACTGCACCTTCCATAATACTTATGTTTTTATTTGGTATTAATAAGTCTTCATCTATTTTTAACTTTACTCCTAATCCTTTACAATCTGGACATGCTCCATAAGGGCTATTAAATGAAAACATTCTAGGTTCTAAATCATCTAAACTATAATCACATTCTGGACAAGCATATTTTTCGCTCATTAGAATTTCTTTATCTCCAATTACATTTATTAATACTTTTCCATTAGCCATTTTAGTACTTAATTCAATTGCTTCAAATAATCTACTTCTAGATTTTTCATTAACCACTATTCTATCGATTACTACTTCAATAGTATTTTTAATATTTTTTTCTAATATTATTTCTTCACTTAAACTTCTAACTTCTCCATCTACTCTTACACGACTAAATCCATCTTTTCTTAAATCATCTAATAGCTCTTTATGAGTACCTTTTTCTCCTTTGACAACAGGACTTAATACTTCAATTTTAGTTCCTTCAGGGTATTCAAAAACTTTATTAACCATTTCTTCTATTGATTGACTTTTAATAGGTTTCTTATGTTTAGGACACATAGGAGTTCCTATTCTTGCGAATAAAAGTCTTAAGTAATCATATATTTCTGTTACTGTACCCACTGTACTTCTAGGATTTTTATTAGTTGTTTTTTGGTCAATACTTATACTTGGACTTAACCCTTCAATTGAATCAACATCTGGTTTTTCCATATTACCTAAAAATTGTCTAGCATATGCACTTAAAGATTCTACATATCTCCTTTGTCCTTCTTTATATATAGTATCAAACGCTAAACTAGATTTACCACTTCCACTTACACCAGTCATTACTACTAATTTATTTTTAGGTATTTCTATATCAATATTTTTTAAATTATTTTCTCTTGCTCCCTTTATTACTATTTTATCCATAGTACACCTCTTATTACTTAATATTATCTTTTTTATTACTTTTATACAAAGCAAATATATATTATCAAACAATCGTTTATAAATCAAGATATTTTTTTAATTTTTTATAAAAAAAGAAAAGAATTATTTCTTTTCCATTTTCTTTGCTAAAATTGCATTTATTTTTCCACAACATTCTTTTCCTTCTTTACAATATAAATCAGTTTCACAACTAGGTCCTAATAAGCTTGCATAAAGTTCTGCATCGCTTAATTCTTGTACATTTTTATGCATTTCATTAGCAATATATCTTATTTCCCATTGTGCTTTATTGCATTCTCTTAAAGATAATATATGTTTTAAAGATTTACCATTTATTGTAGTTTCAACATTAACCATATTTCCAAATAAAGTAAAGTAAACTAAATCTTCTTCTCTAATGTTATAATCATTTTTAAAATGTTGATACATCTTTTCATTATCTATAAATATTTGAATATATTTACTAATATATTTATCTTTTATTTTTGGAGGAATTTTATATTGTAATAAATCAATATTTAGAGAAAAATCTGGTGTAATCAAGTCATGCATTCTATGTCTAGTTAAGTGAGGTAATATTGCTAAACTAATTGGTACTTGAAATGTAAAATTCACTTGTGTTAGTTCTAACTTATCTCTAGAATTTCCTATTGCTTTCATTATTTTTTTTCTTGTTTCTTTATCTAAATTTCTTGCGATGTTAAGTGCTTTTACATAATCAAATTGATATCTTCTCATTATAGCACTTGCGATTATTTTGTTATCAATATCATAAGTAGATGCTGTTAATACTGTTTTATTTAATATTTTATATGTTTTATTTGTTATATGATCATCCAAAATATTTTGTACATCATCTTCTAAATTTTCATTTTCTTTAGATACTATATCACTAACATAAGGTACTCTTTCTTTGCATATTTCATTTAATTTAGTACCAAATTCTTTAAGTTCACCTATTTTACTATATTTAGTTTTTGTTAACTTAATAATTAAATCTTTTAGAGTGTGTGCATCCATTCCCATAATAATATTACTATTAAATGAATAAGGTAATACAAATCTAGCATCTTCTTTTGGTATTCCTAGTTCTAATAATTCACCATATCTTTTAAATAATCCTTCTGTATAGTTTTTATATTCTTCTTGAATTACTTCATTATTTTTTAAAACATTTCCATTTTCATCGTGAAAAGTTGGAACATAATAACCAGCATTACTAAAATCTACTTCTCTTCTAGATTTAATTGTAAAACTAGATAATCTTTCTTCTATTATAGTTTGCTCGATTAAAGGGCTAACATCTTTGATTAAAAATAAGCAGTAGTCATGATCTGTAATAGATTCATGTCCCATGTTTACTACACGATTAACATATTTTAAGTTTTGTTCTAATGTTTTTTCTTCACTTAATTTTAAAACTTCAAATACATCCCCAGGAAATCTAGATATTCTACCTGCTAGAGAAACATTTCTGATTCTTGCTTCTTTTTCTAAATATTTAACTTTTTCTATAAGTGTATCTACTTTATTATTGTCAATACCACTATTTTTTAATTCATCACCTAATTTATTATAATCAAGTGCTCCTAACATTTCTATTTTCATTTTAGCCACCTACTTTCTAAAAAAAATTATACATTATCAAATAAAAATACAATGTTGCAATTGCAACATTGATATATAATTTACAAATAATCTTCTTTTACTTCATTATCTATATATTTACTAATTTCTTCATCACTTACCTCATCATCAATAATATCATAATCTTCATATTCATCTTCCATAGTTTGTATCATTACTTTTGCATCTCCAATTATTTCAATACCTAATTCTTTTTCTATTTCATATTTTATTAAATTATCTTTAGAACTCACATCAATTACAGTAGGATTTTTTAAACTATTAATTATTATTTCGCTATCATTAGTTAAGGTACTATTTTCTTTTAAATGTACATTTACAAGTTCTGTATAACTTATTTTTCTTGCTTCTACACTAGTTTTAGTGTTATTGTCATAACTATACCATATATTAACATCAAAACTACCATTTATTCTAACTCTTCCATTATCATTACTTCCATTCATTGCATGATTTATAACCCAGCAACCAAGTACTGTGTCTATCTTATCAGTTGTTCTAAGTTCATAAGTATTTCTAAATGTTTTTTTACCTTTACCAATAACAGCTTTAGTAACTATTTCTTTATACATAAAACACCACCTAGTACTAATATATGACAAATACCCAAAAAAAGGAACCTATTTTATATAAGTTCCTTTATCTTTAAAGTTTTATGTAATTCTAATATATCTTTAGCTACTTCATTTACAAATTCATTTTTATATTCTTTCTTATTTAACTGGGTTAGAATAATTAAATAATAACTTGAATCAGATTCTACATAACCTGCTTCATGATAAGCAATATCCCATGATCCATATTTTCTAACATAAGTACCATCTACATTTAAATCATCTACATATTTTACACTTGGATGAGTTAAATATTCTTTAAATAGTTTATTGTATTTGTAGTTTCCTAATAAATATTCTCTTATATTTTTCCAATATATTAGCATATCAGTTGCATTAATTATTCCAAAAGAATCTTTACCTTCCATAGTATGTTTAGCTCCCATACTTAATCCATATTGTTTTAAATTATCAAAACCTACTATATCCACTAATTTCAAGTATGCAGTATTATCACTTTCTGTTATACACAATTTTATTAAATCAATTATTTTGTAATAAGTATCTTCTTTTTGATTTTTAATTATTCCCGTGTCTTGTTTTAAATCTTCCATTTTAACAAGTATTTCTTTATTTAAATCTATTAAATTATTTTCTGCCATTTTTAATATTTGTAAACATACCAATACTTTAATAGAACTTGCTGCATAGAAACATATATCTTTATTATATGAAAAGTTATGTCCATTAGTATCTTCATACAAAAATGATACTTTATTGCCTTTCATAGATTCTTTTAAACATAAAGAAATTAATTTTGCATATTTATCAAGTGATTCTTTTGTATGTTTTTCTTCTCTATTAAAAGTTAAACTCAAATCCATTCATTTACTCCTTTACATAAGTTCCATTTAAACTAAAGCTCTTTGCTTCATCAATTTTTACATTAACTATTTTATTAGTTATATCTTCATCACTTATTATATTTACTAATTTCATATTTTCTGTATATCCAGCATATTTTGTATTATCTTTATCACTTTTACCTGTTACTAAACATTTTTGTATAGTTCCAACCATTGCTTGATTTCTCATATTACTATAGTTATTTACTACTTCATTAAGTTTATGTAATCTTTCATTTTTAACTTCCATTGGTGTATTGTCTTCTAACATAGATGCTGGTGTATTTTCTCTAGGACTATATATAAATGTAAATGCCCCGTCAAATTTACAAGTGTTTACCACATCTAGAGTTTCATTAAAGTCTTCTTCTGTTTCTCCAGGAAATCCTACGATTATATCAGTAGTTACACTTACTCCTTTTATAGTGTTTCTTATTTTATTATATAGATTTAAATATTCTTCTTTTGTATATCTTCTTCCCATAAGTTTAAGTATTCTATCACTACCAGATTGAATTGGTAAATGAACATAAGGCATTACATTATCGCATTCACTTATCGCAGTTATCATTTCATCTGTAAAATCCCATGGATGACTTGTTACAAATCTAATTCTTTCTATGCCTGATGCACTTACATCTCTTAGTAAATTAGCTAAGTTGTAATCTTCATATAAATCTTTTCCATATGCATTAACATTTTGTCCTAACAAAGTTACTTCTTTATATCCATCTTTCTTAAGTTTTTCTACTTCTTTTATGATACTCTCTTTTCTTCTACTTCTTTGAGTTCCTCTTGTGTAAGGTACTATGCAATAAGTACAGAATTTATCACATCCTAGTATTATATCTACCCATGCAGATACTTTACTATCTCTTTTTGCAGGAATATTTTCTATTACATCTCCAGTTTTACTAAATACTTCAATATTTTGTTTACCAGTTTTAATTCTTTCATTTATTACTTTTATCATTTGATTAAGATTATGAGTTCCAAATACAAAGTCTACATATTTATATTTACTCATAATTTCTTTTACTACACTTTCTTCTTGTGCCATACATCCACATATACCCATTAATAAGTCTGGTTTAGTTTCTTTCATCTTTTTAATTAACCCCATAAAACCAAAGACTTTATCATGAGCATTTTCTCTTATTGCACATGTATTAAGTATTATTAAATCTGCATCATTCATATCACTTGCTTCAGTCATTCCAGATTCAGTTAAAACACCTTTAACTCTTTCTCCATCATGCTCGTTCATTTGACATCCGTAAGTTCTTACATAATATTTTTTTCCAACTAAACTTTTATCTAATTCTACTTTTTCATAATCATATATACAAAATTCATTATTATTTCTTTTTTTAGCTTCTAACATATTTGGTAAATTCATTTATATCACTTCCTTTAATACAAAGATATTTTAACATAAATTAAATGAAAAAAGAAGAGTTAAATCTTCTTAATATCTAGTATATCACTTATAAGTATTTTCTCATTATTTAATGTTAATAGGCTATCATTATTTCTGGCAATTAATGTACACTCTTTATCTCCATCTATAGTAGTTATTATAACATTTACTTTATATATAAATGAATTACTATTAAAGATATCATTTATTTTTTTCTTAATAATAATTGGTTTCATGTTATCATTAGATAATTCTAAATTAATTTTTAAATTATCTTCTTTTGAATAATATTGTTCAATATTATTTTTAACTACACCTGTATTATTATTTCTAAAAACCTTTGGCAAACTCATAAATGTTCCCTCCTACTTAAGTATATACAAAAAAAGTGAATATAATTCACTTTTACATAGTCTTAAACATTCTAAGTATAGCAAGTAACAATATAATCATTACTCCAACACCAGTTGTAGAAAGCATAACCATAGTTTTCTTTTCCATTCTCTCAAGTCTTTCTTTATATTTAGTCTCTCTACTTTTAGCTTGTAGATTAGATATTGTTCTAGAAAAAACTATTAATTGATCTTGTTTTCTTTCCTGATTACCTAAACCTAATCTATATAGAAGTCTCATCATACGCATTGAATCTCTTACTGGATATCTAATGGCAAATGCCATATAAGGATCAATTGAAGAATCACCTGCATTAATACTTTCTATTAACTCTCTAAGTCCTTCTTTAAATATAGGTGGAGCTTGATCAACACTCTTTGTAATAGCAACTGGTACTGTATAATGTTGAATTAATATTTCCAAACTCTTTAAATAATATGGAAGTAATAAATTAATTTCATGCAAATGTTTTTTATAATATGACTTTAAATTAGAATAACCAGATTTAAAAACTAAGAAGGCTACCACAAAACAAATTATTAAATTAAGAAATGATAAGTTAGATATAAATATTACTACTAAAAATAACAATACCATTAATCCATCCTTTATTCTTTTTTCAAATAATTTATCAGGATCAACACCATCTCCATATTTAGCTTCTACTAAAAAATCATAATCATCTTCTTTTAAAAGTTTAAACACTTTCTCATTATCTTTTATAAATTTATTGCCGTCTATTTTTCCTTGCGCTAATAACATAATGATTAATAAGACACCAACAACAGCTATTTCCCACATCATTCGGCACCCACATCCTCATTATAATATTTTTCTCCACTTATTAAGAAATAAGTATTTATTAATATAATAGCATGTAACATTAGTCTAACATAAAATACTTGTATTAATTGTACATAACTATCTCTACCTAATAAAAATTGAATAACTGCCACTAAGAAATAAAGTGCAACACCAAATGTTAAAAATTGTTTATGGAATGTTTGTCTATCAATTCTATCTCTATAAACATTTTCAACAAGCATATCTATGTCTTGTAACATTCCTTCTAAAGCTTCACCACTATCTTTAGATCCTTCTTTAGTTATCTGTAAAAATAATTGATGCATATTTCTTATTACATAAAAATCATATTTACTATTCATATATTCTATTGCTTCATCTATAGTACTGCTATTGTATGAAATAGCTATCATTTCCTTAACATCAGCTAAAACTGGATCTTCCAATACTCCACTATCTCTAACACCTTCGAGTGCTTTAACAAAAGATTGAGTAGTATTAAATTCCATTATAACGTTAGTACTATAAACTTGAATTTGTTCAAAAATAAATTCACTATACACTTTGTTACATCTCAAATATGCAAGATATGGAACAAACATAATTGCTAATATAACATAAATAATAGAAATTATTATGCTATAAAAGTATGCATATGAAATAACTGCAGCTAAAACACCAAATAAAGTAATCTGTATAGCATATTGTTTAGGAGTATATTCTTTACCTAACTCTTTAGTCTTTTCTCTTACTACTTTAAATGAATATGGAGCATATTTATTATATAAATCAGTTACACCATTTGAAATATATTTATAAAACTTTTCACCAGTATTCTTTCTATAAAAAATTAAGATAAATAGAATAATAGCTACAACAATAATTTCAATATACATATTTTCACCTCACTTTACTTAAAAAATTTCTAAATTTTCAATCACTGCCTCTTTAATTTCATTACCTTCTTTAATAAATGTCTCTCTTGGTAAATAAATTCCTTGTGCATCTAAATAATCTAATAAATGTTTAGTTGGATTATGATATGATTCATGTCCATCCATAGTTTTAGTATACAAAACATTAGTCTTAGCATTATTATCTTCATCTACATAAAATTCACACACTTCAACTATTTCTCTTTGGAATCTACCATATTTCTTAGACATATAACCTTTAACATGTACACCTAAATGAATATATCTATGCATACCTCTTAAAAATTGATCAACTTCTTGATTAGATTCAAGTAAGCTATATAAACGCATAGGAATACCACTTGCTTTTTCTGAGTGTATTGTTGATAAAATATTATGACCACTTGAAATAGAGTTTCTAACTGCTGTAACTGCTTCTGCACTACGTACCTCTGATAATAAAATCCATTTTGGATTCTGTCTCATACAAGTAACAAGTACATCACTATAACTAGCAATATTATTTGTTTTCATTGCTACTATATCTCTATGTGGAAATATTCTATCTAAGTGAAGTTCCAAAGTATCTTCTATTGTAATTATTTTTTCATTTTCAGTTATATGACTAGCCAAATATTTAACTAATTCAGTCTTACCACTACCAGTTTCACCACTTACAATAATGTTACAATGTCCTTCTACACACTTAAACAGAAAATCATGTATTTGTAATGATACATAATTTTCATTTAATAATTTTTCTTTATTAAGTCTTATCTTAGCTGGTGTTTTACGTATAACACATGCTATTCCATTTGTCGCAATAGAATCATGTACAAAGTTTAAACGTAACTCAGCACTTTCAGCATCAAGAAAAGGATGTGCCATATTAAATGTCTTACCCATTACATTTGAACACTGAAATGCAATTTTTTCCATTAAAGCATTATTAATCTCAGGCTTTTCAATTCTAAACACACCTTTAGTAAGTGTCTTTAAGTGAATTTGACCTTCATTAGAATAAGAAATATCTGTTATATCATCATTATCTAAAAATTCTTGTAATGGTCCAAAATCAATTTGATCAAATATTGTTCCTTTTTCAGTCATATATGACACCCTTTCTATTCTTTTAATTTTATTCTAAAGTTCCTACTCCACCATTATTTGTAGTATTATTGTTATTACCATTTTCTATGCTATTATCAGTTTGTTCTGGTAAAATTACAGTCTTACTTAATATGAAATCTTGTAAATATTCACTACTTACTATAGTAGCACCTGGTTTTTCACTATAAGATTTATTTCTTGGTACTGGAATAATTTCTCCACTTAAATAACTAGCTTTTCTAAGTAATAAGTGCATATCTTCTGGTACTGCAAATATTAAGCTTGATGGTGTTCCAAGTTTTGAACTATTTTCAAATACATGGTTACCACTAGAATCTTTAACAGCCAAAACTTCAATACTAGATATTAATTTACCTAATAATAATTTACCAGTATCATCATAAGTTGCATAATATAAATCAATATAATTTCCAGGGAATATTGAATTACCATAAGTTGTTTCAGTATTAACCTTTAAACTAACAACAGTATATCCATCAGGAATATCTTCCCAAGCACTATCAGGCATTTGACTCCACTCAACTAAAGTTGATTTATAGAATAAACTACCTGCAGGTATTACAGTATTATAGTTAGAATACTTACCTATAATATCATTAACATTAGTAATTGTATTATCAGTTACCATTCTTTTAGGTATTTTAACATAACCAATTAAATCATTAGTAATTTCAGTTCTAGGTTGTATTTCCTCTTTAGCATAAGGCACACTTAGTGGTTCAGTAGCCTTTTTAATTCTCCAATTATAGCTCCAATATAAAACTACAACTATACCTAATACACATAATATTGTAACTGTATTTTTGTTTGTAAAAAATCTTTTTAAACCTACCATTAAATTTTTCATAAACTCCTCCTATTCTTACTATAATTTATTATAAACGATAATTGAACTAAAATCAATTATAAAAGAGAAAATTTAATAAAACTTTCTCTAAAATTTTAATTTGTTGAACCAACACTACCAGGTCTATAAGGTTCCCCATCAAAAGCACTATTTTTATACTTAGATTCTAAAACTCCACTTAATATTGTAACTACATCAAAATCTACTGTTGTATCTGTTGATACTGTATATTCATTTGT
>CAKOLW010000009.1 GCA_934096405.1 uncultured Bacilli bacterium | reverse complement strand
GTGGGCGACGAGAGACTCGAACTCCCGACCCTCTGCTTGTAAGGCAGATGCTCTAACCAACTGAGCTAGTCGCCCATTGCCAACTGGCATTTACAAATATACCATTTAATTGGCTACCTGTCAACCAGTTTTTTAATTTTAATTATTTTTTTTATTAATTTCATCAATTTTTTTACTTGTCCACTTAGCTAAATTATCTTTTAGCATTTCAAATCCACTTCCAGACTCTGGAATCATACTTAGTGTTTCTTCAACTTTATAGTCAATTTTCTTTATAGAAAGTTTTACATGACTTTTATCTTCATCTACTTCAATAACTTTAACATTTATAATATCACCAACATTAAACTTATCTTCTAAATTTTTAATAAATTTGTCTGAAACCTCTGATATATGAACAAGTCCTGTATAGTCATCATCTAAACTAACAAATATACCATAGGGAGTAACCCCGGTTATTTGGCCTTTGACTATATCTCCTACTTTAAAACTATTATTCATCGCTATCACGAGAAAATTATAGCACACTTTTCTAATTTTTTAAAGTTTTTTTACTTTATCTTTCTTGATTCAAGATAATATCTTTTATCATTTGCATGTCCCATAGAGAAAGTTTTTCTAGGTAATGCACCATCTAGTATTACTGTTTTAAATAAATCACATTTTTCCATGGCATCAAAGATAAATCCAACATTTCCTTCTTTACTTCCTAGTTCTGTAGTAACATCTTCTCCATGAATATAATCGATTTTCCCTTTGTGATCTTTTAAATATTCATCTAAAAACATTTGAATTGAACCTACAGCAATATTTGATTTAGGATTTTCAATATACCAATCTTCATTTAGATTATCAGTTATTACTCTTACTTTTTGTCCATTTCCATCTTTATTTATATTATAGTATTTTTGTAATTCATTTAATAAATCTTCTTTATCAGTATCAAATATAACTCTATTGATTGCTTCAAATTCCAAAGCACTACTGTGAAGATTTACTAGTTCAACTAATGCATATCTTGCTGGATTGTCTAAATATTCTTCTTTACTCATTGTTTTCTTTAAATTTTCGTAACAAGCTTTTGCAGTTGCTAATGAATGATTTCCATCTCCCATAGCAAATAATAACACACCTTTATCTGTTACTCCATATTTGCTTTCAAAATAGTTTTTATCAGCTAATTTTTCAAGTTTAGAATCTATTTCATTCATTGAATTTTCATTTAGCTTATAGCCTCTTATGTGTCCACCATTCATATTAAGTTCAAAGTCATAAACTATATCACTGTCAGTTACTTCTTCTTTTAAACTTTCAATTATATCTTTCTTTTCATCATCAATTAATATCATTATATGTGGTAACTCAAGTAAAGCATTTTCTCTTACTTTAACTCTAGGTGGTATTCTTTCAATTACAGTTTTTTCAGTTGCTCTTATAAGTGTTTGGCTACCTTTTTCATAACTATAGTCTTCTAAGTCAACTATTCCCATTAAACCTTCTCTGACTTTTCCATCTGCTTGAGTTCTTTCTAAATAAATCATACTATCAGTTAATTCTGTAAATAAATCTTTATTTAAATATTCTTCCATAGTACTATTTATTTTCTTTATTCTTTCTTCTACATCACTTTCTTCCAAATATATTTCTGGTAAAGTTATTCTTAAAGTTGAAGGTGCGTCTCCTACAATAGAATCTAGTTCTTTCCAGTATTCTGGTTCACTTGTGAATTGGTCACACGCTACTACACTCCATTTTTCCATATCAACATTTTTTGGGATTAAAATATTACCTCTTTTGAAAGGTATTTTCATTCTTATCACACTCCTAATTTTTATTATATCAATTTTACTTTTTATTTACAAGCCATTCAACTGGTGGAATTTCAATTTTTCTTTTTATTGTGTGATAAATATCTTGTAAGAAATACTCATAATCTTCTATTTTGTTAATATATTTTTTTAATTCTTCTTCATTTTCATCTAAAATAAATATGTTTTTTACTATATCTAAATAATACGATGGGTAGAGCAATCTACCGAAAAATAGTCTTAAATCGCCTTTACTTAAAAAATTGCCTAATAAAACTTCTTCTAATTCTTGATAATTTAAGTTATTATTAAAATAATTAAATTTTGTATATTCTGCTAAATCTCTAACTGAGTAATCAAAAGTAAATGTTAACGGATTGTTTACATATCCTTGATATGCTTTACCTATTCTTTTATGATTTAAGTTTATTTTAAATGTGTTAGATTCTTCTTCAATAAATGTATCATTTATATAACTAATTGCATTTTCTGCCATTCCTATGTAATAGTCAATTGTGTTTTGAATTAATGGGTATTCTGTGTTTAATTCACTTATTTTATCTTCAAAATTATCTATTTTATTAGACCATAGTTCACTCCATGATGGTAAGTTTATTTTATCATTAATTATAATTGAGTTGTTAAAATTGATTATATCTTTTATATTATATTTGTCTTCTTCTATTGAATTAACTCTTAAGAGTACATAAACTTTATTTTCTATATTAACATAGTAATTATTATCTTTTGTAAGTATAAATGTATCAACTAATATATTTTTATTATATAATTCATTACTTATTTTAACTAGTGTATTTATTTCATTGACATTTCTATCAAATAAAACAAAGTAATATTTATAGTCATTTAGATAAAAATAACAACCATTGTTGATTTCATATATTTTTTCAATATATACATTGTAATAATATTTTATAGTTTCTCTCATATACTTACCTCATTAAAGTATATGCAAATATTTTATATATAGAAAAAAACTGCATTAAGCAGCTTGATTATATGTGTTATTAGGTGTAAATACTCTTTGTGTACCTTGCATTGTTGGTGTAACCTCAGGCATTTTTGCTTTGTTTAATTCATCAGTAAGTATTGTTATCTTTTGATTTAAAGCTTTTATCATTTCATCTTTATTTTTGATTGTTTCATTTTTACTTTTTATAATTTCTTTAGCATTTATTACTAATTCTTCTATTGAATCTAAATATGCTAGTGCTGGATCTTCGGTCATTTGTGCATTAGTTTCTGCTTCTTCTGATTTATAGAATTCGACAGGTGTTTCTAAAGGTGCTGATGCATTTGGTATTATTTCTGATTCTTTTTTGTAATTTATTACTGGCATATCAAAAGCAGGTGCTTCAGTTTGAGGTGCTACTTCTGGTTCAGGTTGTATAACAGTTGTATGTTCTGGAACTGGCGTATCAAATATGTTAGTTTGTGGAACTTCATTTACTATTGGTTGTTCTACTTGTTGAGATGTTGATTCAACTACAGGTTCTACAACTGGTGCTTGTTCTACTATGGGTTCTGGAGTTGGATTTATAGTAGCAGTTTGTTCATTCATTGCAGGAACTGATTGTTTTACCTCTTGAGATGTAGGTGTACTACTAACACTTTGTTCTAACACTGGATTATTTTCTGAAACTGTTTCAGTAACTCCTTCATTAACTTTAAATGAGCTTTCTTGAACTTTATTAAATTTTTCAACATCACTATTTTTAAGTCCTATTGCTCTAAAACCTTCTGATTTTATTTTACTATCTAATGTTACTCCACTATTATTGTAATTTTCATCTTGAACAATTTCTTTCATTGCATGTTTTACTTTGTCCCATACACTTTCATCAGTTATTCCAATAAGTTTTAATACACCAGGGCTTTCTTCAACTACTTCAGATATGTATACTTTACTCATAGTGTCATTTAAACTCTCACCCTTAGAAATAATAGCAAAATTTCTATTTATATCTTTTACATTAAAAGAATTTATTAATTCTACTTCTTCCATAGTGCCATTTATATTTTCTACAGTAATTTTCTTCATAAGTCACTCTCCTACTCTAATAATAGAATAACACAATTATTCTGTTTTATCAATTACTTTTTGATTTTTTTAGTATAAAATACTTACATCCATAGGCACAATTTTCTTCTATGTATTTATCTATTTTTTTGTAATCATTTATTTTTTTAAAATTTTTGTTGTCTGGGTTATTAAAACCTTTTAGTCTTAATTTACCATATGCAATGTCTCCTACTATGTAGTCAAAATCTTTAAAATAATCTGTACACTTTTCTAATACTTCTTCTTCATTGAAGCCATCATTATAATTTTTAATTAGTTCATATTCTATATCAAATAATTTCATTATATTTTATCACCAAATACATTATAATATTTTCTTTTAATAAAATCAAACACTATGACTATTTACTGAGTACATTCCTCCATAAACTTCTGGTATATAACCATTTATTATTTTCATCATAACTGGAACTTCTGTTTTAATGTTAACTATTTTTGATATAAATGGCAATATTACTTCCATATTAACATTTACTTCAATATATGCTTTTATTAATGCATTATTTATTCCATAACTAGTTAAGTCGGTTTTTATATTACTTAGAGCATTACCAACTATTTTAATTTTAAATGGCATAGAAAATCCTAAATTTCTTAAGATTATATTATTAGAAAATATGTAGAATGGTATTGTATATACACCTTTGTTGACATTATAAGTACTTTCTAGATTTCCACTTTCTAAATTATTTAAACTACTTAGTATATTGCTATTTATATTACTTAAAAGTGTATTTACTTTTAGAGTGTCAAAGTCAATTCCTATAATTTCACCTTTATTATTTTTGTCAGTAATTATTATTTGGTTATATATATCTTTTTTATTGTTATCTATTATGGAATTATTAATGATTTCTAAAGCATATTTTTTCATGTCGTTTTCCAAATATGGAGTTAAAGTCTTAAGTGCTTCTTTATTAACCATTCTAAGTATTATAAATGATAAAATAAAAACTAAGATAAAAGTAACACAAATTT
This sequence comes from uncultured Bacilli bacterium, assembly GCA_934096405.1. GTDB lineage: Bacteria > Bacillota_I > Bacilli_A > RF39 > UBA660 > CAKOLN01. The sequence goes on along the minus strand of CAKOLW010000009.1, from coordinate 44,557 downwards.
TATCTTTTAATTTGAGTATAATTCTTTTTCTAAGTCTCATTTTTCTTCTCATCAATTAATTATATTTTTTTAGATATGGAAAAAGACTATTAAAATAGTCCTAAGTTAAATATATAGTTAGCTATTACTACTAATGTAGCTATTATAAATATTATTAATAATATAAGTAAGAATATTGTAATAGCACTGTTTTTCTTAACATTTTTTTCTAATTCATCAAAGCCTTCAAAATCTTCTTTACTAAATTTCATTGAACTTGTATAGAATGAATTATCTAATTCCATTGTTTTTTCTTTAAGATCAACTAGTTCTTTAGTTTTATTTAATTCTTTTGGTTCTTCTTTTATTACTTTTTCAGTAGTATTTATATTTTCTATAACTGGTATTTCTTCTGTTAGTCCAACTTTTTCACTTGTGTTATTTAATTTTTCCTTTTGTATTTCTTCTTTTATTGGTAAAGTTGTTTCTTCACCTTCACCACCAATTAATTCTTCTAAAAGATTTATGTTTCCTTTATGTAATGTAACAGTATTTATTAAATCAATAAGAGTTTTTTCTTCAGTATTAAAGTCTTCTTTTTCTAAAGGTACTTCTTCATTATCATAAGCTTTTAATTTACTTAGTATGTCATATTCTTCTCTTTTAAGTTTTTTATATCTTTCTCTATCGTAATCAATTTCACGACTTCTTTTTGCATTTTCTAAAACTGAGTTAATGTCATAGTCTTTATCATTAGTTATTTCTTCGTTTTCTATTTCTATGTTTTCAACTATAACTGGTCTTTTCCTACATTCTAAGTTTTTGTTATTTTCTTCTAAATATTTTTTAATTTTAGCAATATCAATAGTTTTTCCATTACTTTCAATGACCCTCATGTTATCATTATTTCTAACTCTTGATAAGTCGCTAGTTTTAATTGATTCATATAAGTTATTGTTTTTGCTTACTCTTGAAGACTTAATTTCATTATCACTTTTATACCTTTCCATTCTAGTACTCATAGTATTTCACCATAATAATAATATCATAAAAAATGAACTTTTAATAGTAAAAAATTGATTTTAGTTAAAATTAATAATATAATTATGCTAGGAGGAAGAAAAATGGATAAAATTGTTATTAATAAAGATGCTTGTATTGGATGTGGTTATTGTGTTAGTAGACATCCTGAATATTTAGTTTTTGATGACATGGGACAAGCTGAGCCTGTTGGTAAGGAAGTTAATCCTGATGATAAGATGAGCATTCTTGAAACTATTGAAAATTGTCCTACTGAAGCTATTAGAATAGATGATGTAAAAGAAGATGATAATTAATTCATCTTCTTTATTTTAAGCTATAAAGCATTTTTACTTCTTTGATAGTAAGTTTTCTATATTCACCACTTTTTAAATTACCTAGATCTAAAAATGCATATCTTTCTCTAGTTAGTTTTAGTACATCCTTACCTACACTTTTAAACATATCTTTTACTTGATGATTTCTTCCTTCAGTTATTATAACTCTTACATAAGCTGTATCTGTTTTTTTATCATATTTTTTCATTTTAAAGTATGCTGGTTTTGTTTTTACACCATTTAATAAAACTCCATTACATAATTTAGTTGTTTCTTCTTTAGTTAAGAAACCTTTTATTTTGGCTACATATTCTTTTTCTATATCTCTACTAGGATGTGTTAGAACGTTAGATAATTCTCCATCGTTTGTTAATAATATAATACCTGTAGTATCATAGTCTAATCTACCTATTGGATATATTCTTTTGTCAGTATTAATAAAGTCTACTACTGTTTTTCTATGTTTATCATCACTAACAGAGCTAATTACTTCTCTAGGTTTATTTAATAAGTAATACTCCTTTGTTTCATTAGTTAAAATTTGTCCATTAACAGAAACAATATCGTCACTATTTACTTTAGTTCCTAGAGTTTTTACTACTTCTCCATTAACTTTTACTTTACCAGCAAGTATTAATTCTTCTGCTTTTCTTCTACTTGCGATTCCACATTCACTTATATATTTTTGTAATCTTTCCATAACTAAAACCTCATAGTTATTTTATCAAATAATTTGATTAAAATCTATCTAAAAAGATTTTTAAATAACCCTTTTGTTTTATTTATTTTAGAAGTTTTACTCATTGCATATAAGTTTATGTTTTCTATGAATTCATTTCCAACATATATTTCAATATTTCCCACTACACTATTGCTTTCTATGTGTTTTTTCTTATATATATTTATTTTAATATTTACTTTATCTAGTTCGTTTTTATTTAACATAATATCTACATCTTCTTTAACATATAAATAGTAGTTTTTGTAGTAATTGTCTTTTACTGAAAATGAGTAACTATCAATAATTTTGTATTTATCATATTCATTAAAATATTTTTCATATAAGTTTTTATGTGTCACGAATTGGTTATCATCTTTTATGCTTGCTATTACTAAGTTTTCTTTTCCTTTTGTGGCACTTGATACAAATACATGTCCTGATGCTTTTGTGTAGCCTATTTTACCACTTGTGGAGAATTTGTACTGACTTAGTAATTTGTTTTTATTGTACCATAAATGTGTTTCTACTGAAGTAGTTGTAGTGTATTTTTTTATACTTGTTATTTCCATAAATATTTTATTTTTAGTAGCATATGCCATTAATAGTCCTAAGTCATGTGCAGTACTGTAGTTTTTTGTTTTTTCATCAAGGCCATGAGGATTTGTAAATATCGTGTTTTTCATTCCAATTTTGCTTGCTAGTTCATTCATTTTATTTATAAAATTATCATAACCTATTGTATTTGTGGCAATTACTACGGCAGCGTCGTTTCCACTTCTTAGCATAAGTCCTACTAGTAAGTCATAAAGTGTCATGCATTCACCTTGATCTATATATATCATCGAACCATATGCCTCTTTAATTTCATCTCCAGCACATATTATATTTGTTAAAGGAGTTGTTTCTAAAGCTACCATAATAGTCATTATTTTAGTAGTACTTGCGATTAAATACTTCTCATCTATATTAGAACCACCTAAAATTCTACCACTGTCACTGTCCATTACTATGAAACTTTCTAGTGCATTTGTTTTTTTTGGTATTAAAACCATTAATAAAATTGTTAACATTATTAAATATTTTTTCATTTCAAAAAATTATATGATGGTTAATCATATAATATACATTTTATCTTTGAATGATTTAGTAGTTCATATTATAATTTTTTATTATTTCAATTTTTAATCAAATATTAACAAAAGTAATAATGTAGTGTATAATGAAAACAGAAATAACATCATTAGAAAGTGAGATGGTATAATGAATAATCAAGTTAATCAACAAATTTTAGACTTATTAAATGGACTAGTAGAACATATTGCTACTGCTGAAATGAATGAATTTGTAGTATCTGATAGTAATAAAAATATAATAGGAACTGTTGGATTAGCAGTTTGTGATGGAATACTCTTTTATGATAGAAAAAATAAATGGGGAATGGCAGGACATGCTGCTGGTAATAATAAAATGTCTTTACTTAAAGATATGATGAAAGAATTGCCATCAGATAAAGAGGTAGTTATTGAATATGCTATAGTTAATGGATACGATAATATTAAAAATGGCAATTGTACTGATACAAATATGATGATGGATTATTTATTAAATAATTGTCCTAAAAATATTAAATTAGTACCATTGCAAACAGACTTAGGAGTTAGAGTTGGAAAATGTTATGATAATAATTTTTATTTTGATGTTGTGAGTGGTAAAGGTATTGGCCTGCTTTCTGAATATTATGATTATTTAGATTTTTCTAATAATGATAAATTAAGTAATAAAGGTGTTTCAAAATAAATATTTTTTGTATTGACAAATATTGTATGAAAATATTATTGATTTTTTATTCCTTTAACATAATAAATAAGCCAATGAAATGAAATGTATAATGCAACCAAGAAATCATAAAATCAGATAATTGTCAATTAAGAAAGAAGAGTTTTAAATAAAATTCAATGTCGATTTTTATTGACATTGATATTTTTATATATAATAATTAAAGTATAGGAGATGATTAATGATGAAAAAGATTTTATTGGGGTTATTATTTGGATTAGTTATATGCTTTACTTCATTTGCGGTACTTTATAAAACTAAGGTTATTTTATTTTCTAAAAATGAAGAAGTGAAATGTGAAAATAATAATGATGATGATGTCAAAAATAAAGTTACTATAAGCGATGAAAAAAGCGAGAAATTATATAAAGAATACTTAAGCAGAAGAAAAAATGAACCAAGATTTGAAAATGGTTTAATAACTCTTAGTTCACAAAGTCGATTATATGAGAGTACTATTAGTGCTACTTTAGATTCAGAGTTTAATCTTAAACTTACTATACCAGATTTTAAAGAATATACTAATTATTTAGTTGATAAAGATGTTATTGATGCATTTTTAGTTGATGATGGTAATGGTGGGTATGAATATTTATATTATATAACTGAAGATGGTACTTTAAAAGTTGTGTGTATAGAGTGTTTGATGTATGAAGATTTTAAAATTAAAACCGTTACTGATAAAAAATATATTGTTTCTGTAAATAACTTATCTGATAATAATAGTACTTATAATTTTGATTCTCATGTTGTTGTATTTAAAGATATAAATGGAAAATTTTATTAAATTATTGTGTTAAAATTAACCTAGATTTGCTAGGTTTTTTATAATTAAATTTTTACCACAAAATTACCACGGAAATTATGAAAATGTTGGTAAATGTGGTAATAATCGGAAAAAAGTTAAAATAAAACCCCGAAAATACGGGGATAGTTATTATATTTGGTGACCTGTACGGGATTTGAACCCGTGAATGTAAGCTTGAGAGGCTTATGTGTTAACCATTTCACCAACAGGCCATTTAATGAATGCATATAAATTTTATCATATACATTCATTTTTTACAATTAAAAATCAGATATTCTTTCTTTTATTCTTTCTTTACCTAATAATTTAAGTATTTCATATAAATCTGGTGTCATAGTTCTATGAGTTACAGCAACTCTAATTACTTCGCATGCATGAGCTAAGGATCCTTTGAAATTTTCAGGATTTGCCTTATATTCTTTAGTTTCACTTGCAAAGCCGAATTTTGGACACATTTCTTTTATTTTACTAAACCAAGTTTGTTTATCATCATTTTCATCATAAACATTATCTATATAGTATTCAAGCATTTCTTTAGAATAAAAATCTTTTCTTTCAAAATTAATTTCTTCATCAAAAAATAATTCATCAAACATATAACCAATTTCTCTTTTAACAGCACTATAACTTTCAATATCTTTTCTTGGTCTATCTACTTCTCTTTCAATATTTAAAACATTTATAGTATAATCTTTGTATCTTGTTACTAATTCGTAGAAATCATTGTCATATGTCTGAGCCCAGTTTATTAAGTTATTGTAAACATCTGATGCTTTTAATCTGCTTATATAATTTTTAGATATATTAATTAGTTTTTCTAAATCAAATAATGAACCGCTTGTACTCATCTTGTCAAAGGTAAAAGAAAATTCTCTATAGGATTTTGTTGGGTTTGCCATAAACCATTCTTCAAAGTTTGAATTTAGTAAAGTAGCAAAGTATAATTTTATTGCTTCAACAGGAATTCCTTTTTCATGATAGAAAGCAACTGCTGCTTCTGGATCTTTTCTTTTACTTATCTTTCTTATTTTTTCTCCTTCTTTTTTATTAATAGGAAGAATATGTGCAAATTTAGGTTTTTCAAAACCACATGCATCCCATAATTCTACATGGAATGGGACTGATGAAATGTATGAATCATCTCTTGTTACAAGATTTACTCTCATGAAGTGATCATCACATACATGTGCGAATGCATAAGGTGGTACTCCATCAGATTTAATAAGTACTTGATCCATATCATTTTCTGGTAATTCTAACTTACCTTTTACTAAGTCATTAAATATAAATTTCTTATTAAAGTCTCCTTCACTTTTTAATCTTAAAGTCCATTCATCATTATTTTCTAAATGCTTTTTTACTTCTTCTAAAGTTAGATTTCTACATTTTGCATATTTACCATAGTAACCTATTCTTTCTTTGTTTTCTTCTTGATGTTTTCTCATTTCATCTAGTTCTCCTTCACTACAAAAGCAAGGATATGCTCTTCCAATTGATACTAAGTATTTGGCTACTGTGTGATAAATATCTATTCTTTCTCTTTGTCTATATGGACCGTATGCACCACCATTTATTGGATCTTCATCAACAACTAAATTAAATTCATTAAAATCTTCTAGAATATGTCTTGTTCCATCTTCAATGGTTCTTTTTAAGTCAGTATCTTCTATTCTTAAAAGATATACTCCATTAGATTGATGTGCAAATGTTTCTGGAATAAATGCTGCGAATAAGTTTCCCATATGCATTCTTCCAGTAGGACTAGGTGCAAAACGACCTACAATAGCATTTTCATCTAGATTTCTTTTAGGATATTTTTTTTCTAAATCTTCTATAGTCATTGTAACATCTGGGTATAAAAGATCAGCTAATTCTTTATAATTCATAATAATTCCTCTTTTCTTTAAGTTCAATATTATTTTACTATAATTTTAATACTTATTCAATAATTATTGCCTCTTCATCTCCTTTGTATTCAGTATAAATAAATATTATTCCACCTATTACAAAAAGAATGGTTGCTAGTACATCTAGATTGTTTAGGAATGTTTTTGATGTTATTACTTTTTCTACTCTTGTTTTTAGAAAGTATATATAGATTAATAAAGCCACAACTAAAACAGCAAGTCTAATATAATGTGCTATTTTTTTACCATTGTTATTCTTTTTTAATATGTAACCCTTTTCATATTCATTAGCAATTATTCCACTTACTGATATAACTATAAATATTATAAATATTATTTCACCAATATTTAATGCTTTTAGTCTTTTTAAACTTTCATCAGTCATAATAAATTTTATGTTTGTTCTTGTATTTTCATAAATATTAATATATAATTAAGTTACTGCTCCTGTGGCGGAATTGGTAGACGCGCACGACTCAAAATCGTGTATAGAAATATGTCAGGGTTCGAGTCCCTGGGGGAGCACCATATAATGCTATTTGGTCCTTATAATAAGGACTTTTTTATTTTTGTACTCCAAAAAATACTCTAAAAATATTTGATGTCTGGATTTAAAAATCTAGTTTTTTTATTTAGTTTAACTTTTATTATTTATCGTTTAAATTTTTATACAAAATTAAAACATTATATTATCTGATTAATATAATGCTTTTTTAACTAAATGTTTATTATTTTCTTCTTAGAATTCGTGAAACGGCTTTATCTTGACTATCACAAATTGAACTTATTAAAAATTCTTTTAGTAATTTGTTATAATCATCATATATTACTGTATGCGACTTTTCAAACTCTTCACATTTTTCAATAGGTACTTGTTCTTCCCATAATCCTTCTAAATCAGCATAGCGTCTATAACTGGCATTAGGATACTTTGGTTCAGTTTCAATGTCAAAAGAATCAAACTCATCTGTTGAATTATTTGGTTTATAAGTACCAAGATATACAAATATTTGATTAGTTTCTTCAGGTAAAATTGATTTTATATATTTTTTGTATGTTTCAAAAATAACATCATATCTAGTCTTTTCAGGTATAAATGCAGAATCGTGTAATGGCAAACCTCTAGATAAATATTTTTTATTATTTTCTTCAACTTTCTTATTTATTAATCTTGCATGAGTATTATATTCATCAAGCTTTGAAAGTTTATCACTTACTTCATCTTTTATTTGTCTTAAAATATCTTCTTTCATTTGTGTTCCTCCAAGTGGGACTTATAATAGCATAAATTCATGTAAAAGTAAAGTTTAAAAAAAATCATAAGATTTGCATATCTTACGATTATTTATATTTTAATTTAATATTTTATTAGAGTTTGACATCTACCTTTAAGTTCTTCATTAATTTTTTTATCTGCTGTATATGTTGCAAGCTCTTCTACTTCTCTCAATACAATTTTTCCAGCTATTCTTGGTGCTAATCTTTTATCTTCAAGAGGTAATTCTTTTTCAATCCTTTTTATTAAAGCATCACGGTATTTTTGAATAGCTGATTGTAATCTTTCAAGTTCTCCTTCCCAAAATAATTTATCAGCTTTTTGTACTGATGCCATGTCTGGATAATCTTTTCCATCTATGCCTTTATAAATGATTTTTCCTTCAGAATAATATGGTCTATAATATGGTTTTTTTATTATATTACCATAAATCTTAATATTTTCTTCTTCAATTTTCCTGAACATACTATTTAAACCTGCAACACTCACACAAAATTTTGGTTTTAACATACCTTTTTCATCATACATTCTATTCATTATTCCTCCCCCATTTCTGAATATATTGTATCACATAAAATACATTTCGTCAAATTTACTATAGTTTTTTAAATGCGGTTAACTATTAAATGTATTGTCAATCCACTCACAACATTTGTCTAACATAACATCACTTTCAGATTGATAATCATCAATAGTTAAATTAATATAATAATCTATTTTTAAATATTTTGTTTCATAAAAACTTTTAGGCATTTTATGTAATTTCTTTTTAGTATGTATAGCTTTCATAATATGCTTCTTTTCATCTTCATATAGATATGCGCTTGATAATGAAAAAGTAAATTTAGTATTGGGTAATTCACCATACTTTTGTACAGAACCAAAGCAATTAATAGGTGTTCCAATTCCTTGACCAACTATTTTACTTCCAATTTTAAGCATGTCAATTATAGCAGTTCTATCACTTGAAAATATTGTTTTATTAACTAAAGTTATTAATTTTAATTTAGAATGTTTTAAATATCTTATTAATGGATTAATTAATGAAGAATTACCACCTGAATTACCTCTTAGATCTAATATAAATGTATCAACATTATTAGCATTAATTATACTTCTTAATTTTCTTATATTTGGTGCAAATTTATTGTTACACTTAGGGTACTTTAATATTAATATATTATTTCTAATTTGAATTTGTTGAAAGTTTTCTTTTTTTATTTTTGAAAGTTCTTCTGAATAATCTTTATCTATTTCATATTTAATTGTGCCTTTAGTTGTTTTGTATTCAATATATTTAGAATTAATATCTATACTTGGTAAAGATAATAATTTATTCTTATCATTTAAGTAAAAATGTAATCTTGATAAAAACCATTCATATGTTCCGTAACAAGTGATATCTTCTAACTCTTTTACTATTTTCTTTATATCAATTCCATTTACTTCTAATAATTCACTATAACTATATTTTTCTTCATTACATTTTGTAACATATATTTTTTCATTAAGTGCTTGTATAGATAAAGGATAACAATTAGTATTATTCATAACTATACTTGTATGTGCATCTAATGATCCACACATATACTTTATAATAGAACACATTAAGTAATAGAAATCATAATCGTTTTTTATATAGTTATTACTTATAAAATTATTTATAAATTCTTCTAATTCACTTTTACTATGCAAAAAATAAAAATCAATGTGCATACTTTCATTGGGATACTTTTTATCTAGTTCCATGCCTCTTTTTAGTTCTACATAATTTAAAAAATATTCTAAATCTTCTTTATATTTTTTCTCCATTGTTTCACCTGCATAGTTATTATAACATATATCGTAAAACAAAAACATTAATATTTAAACAATACTAATGTTTCTATTCTTATGATTCTTTTATTTTATTAACTAATTTTCTTTCAAATATCACACCTTCTAAATTAGACCCTATTTCTTTATCATTATTTACATTTGTTAAGTCAGAATTTTTAAAGTATGTTATTATAGATTTAGTTATTTTTTTTAATTCATTAACATCTTTTACTGCTTTAAAGTTTTCTGCAGATAAACCATATGATTCTATATCAACCATGTATAAGTATTTTTTATTTTCTTTCTTATCAAAATATGTACAGAATTCATTGTCGACATATAATACATATATTTTAGTTTCTGAATAACTTTCTTCTCCATTTGTGTTATATAATAACATTTTAATGTATAAAAGTCTATTCTTTGTTTTCATATGATAGTAAGTTCTTAATATCTTCTTCACTAAGTGTTGAGATTATATTTTCATCTCTTCTTGTTCCATCAATTAATTTGTCACTAAGTTCTTTTTTCTTGTTTTGAAGTTCTAATACTTTTTCTTCAATTGTTCCTTTAGATATTAATCTTATTACTTCAACTATATTTTTTTGTCCAATTCTATGAGCACGGTCAGTCGCTTGATTTTCAGCTTGTGGATTCCACCATAAATCTAAGTGAATTACTACGTCGGCTCCTACTAAATTTAGTCCAGTTCCACCACTTTTAAGCATTATTAGAAATACTTTTACTTTACCATTTTCATCATTAAACTGATCTACTCTTTCCATTCTAGTTTTAGAATCAACAGAACCATCTATTACATAACTTTCTATGTCATTTTCTTCAAGTTTATTTTTTACTATATTTAATGCTGTTCTAAAAGACGTAAATATTAATACTTTGTGACCATTTTTAATAGATTCGTCTATGATAGTTAATAATCTATCTATCTTGTTACTACCACCATTATAATCATCATAAACTATTTTTGGATCTATACATATTTGTCTTAATTTAGTTAATAATTGTAATATTAGAAATCTTGCTTTAGACATTCCCTCTTCATTTATTGTTTCTTCCATTTTCTTTTTTACATTATTAAGTTCAGTTACATATAGTTTTTTTTGAGTATCTGATAAATCAATAAATATGTTGTTTTCTATTTTTTCAGGTAATTCTTTTACAACATCAGTTTTCTTTCTTCTTAGTATAAATGGATTAATTTGATTACTTAAACCTTCAATTAAGACGTTTGCTTCTTCTGTTTCATTATTTATTTTATATTTACCATTAAATCTTTGATAACTTGATAAGTAACCTGGCATTATAAAATCAAATATACTCCATAATTCCAATGCACTATTTTCAATTGGTGTTCCAGTTAATGCAAATTTTACATCTGATTTTATATTTTTTACTGCACGAGTTATACCCGCGAAAGCATTTTTTATATTTTGTGCTTCATCTAGTATTATTCCATGATAATTTTGTTCAATGTAATATTCTTCATCTTCTCTTATTAAACCATATGTTGTTATTATTACATTTGTATCATTAATATTATCTTGCAATTCTTTTCTTTTTAGTCTGTTTCCTACCATTAGTTTAATTTTTATCTCACTACCAAATGTATTAAATTCATGTTCCCAGTTATAAACCAGTGATGTTGGTACTACTATAAGAAATTTTGCATCTTTGTTTTCCTTAAGTATTTCTTTTATGTAATAGATTACTTGTATTGTCTTACCTAGTCCCATTTCATCAGCTAGTATTCCTCCAAAGCCAGTTTTATCTAGATTATAAAGCCATTTTACACCAGTTATTTGATAATCTCTTAGGATACTTAAGTCTTCTTTTGTTAGATTAATGTTTTTATCTTTAAATTTATAAAAATTGTCTACAAAGTTAGTAAATAAGTTATCTGTTTTAACTATGTGATATTTAGTATTTCTAACACTATCTAAATATATCGCACGGTATTTTTGTATTGAACCTTTACCATTAATTATTTCTTCATCAGTAAATTCCATGTCTTCAATTAAGTTATTTAATTCATTTAAATTTTCATCATCTAAATTTACTATACTTCCATCTTTTAATCTATAATATTTTTTCTTTTCTTTAATACTTTTAAGTATCTTAACTATTTCTTTATTATCAATACCATCCATATCAAAGTTATAACTTAATATGTTATCTTGTCCAATTGAGAAATTACTGGATATGTTAGTTTTCTTTTTTAAATTAACTTTTTTGAAATTCTCTGTAGTAAATATTTTATATTTATTTGCTAATTCACTTAGTCCATATTCAATTAAATTTACTTCACTTTCTAAGTCCTTTATTACTAATTTATTTTTTTCTATTTCAAAGCCATATTTAACTACATCATTTATTACTTCATTTTCATAAGGCATATCTCTTAATATGTCATCATTCTTGTCAAAGTAATCTATTACTTCTTTACCATAATCAAATTTAATTTCTAAACTTACTTCATTTTTCTTTAAATCAAAATATAATGATGTATCTGGTTTATCTATTATAGTTATTTTATCTTTTATTTTATCATCTACTGTTAAACTCTTTTTTATTATAGGTAATATTCCTTTTGAAAATGTATTTAGATCTTTTTTCTTAATAATTAGTTTTTCTGTTTTTCTACTAAACATTTCATGTAATAGTTGTTTTGTATTTTTATCTAATTTATATATGTTACCATTAGTAAATATATAATCTGTTAAGTCACCAATTGGTAACATTTCTGTTGTTTCTAAAGATAATTCATATTTGTCTTCTTCTATTTCTTTTATGTAAGTTTTAAATGGAAATTCAGTTATAACTTCATTTATTAAGTGATTATCTAGTTTAAATTCTATTTTGTTTTCAAATAAGAAATCTAGTAATTCTTTAAAAGAGTTACTATCTATGAATGATCTTGAATTTAGGTTTGGAAAGTATCTATTTATATAATTTATTAGTTTTTCGTTTTTTGGACTAAAGAAACAGGTATTTGGAGAGTATGTGAATTCTTTACCAAAAGCACATATTCCTTCTTGTGTTTTATATACATTTACAAATGCTCTTTGATGCGTTTTGTAGTTATACATTTTATCGTTACCTATTTTAAGTTTTATATCAAATAAAAAGTACGATCCATAGTAATTATTATGGAGTATTGATTCAACTTCTAATTCTAAAAATACTTCTTTTTTTATGTTTAGTGTATCATTTGTAGTGAATTTTTCTAATATTGATTTAGATATGTCTTCTAAGTTAAACTCTTCTTCAAATACTACATCAGCATAGTTTTTTAGACAGGCTATTATATGTTTACATGAATGAGTTCTTTCAAATTGATAACAATCACATGAAGCACCAGATAATTTACTCATTTCACTTGTTCTAATTACTACACCATATGTTTCATTATAAAATGATTCTGATTCAACGTTAAAATAGTGATCTTTATATTGTCTTCCATCTATATTTACTTTTTCACACTTTAAATATTCAATGGTTCTTTCATTAATTATTTGTCCTCTTAAGATATCAGAATAATTAAATGCCATTTGTATTTCAGGCAAATGTTTTTTATATAAATCCGAGTTATTAGAAAAGTTCATTTTTTTCACCTCTCATATAATAATACCATATATAAATAAAAATAGCAACAAAATGTTTGTTGCTATTAATATTAATTTTTCGAACGTTTAAGAAATTTGTAGATTTAACATCCACTATCTGTTTCCAATATTGTATATGGATTTTCGGCTGTTCCATCACCTGTACCATATAGAGTACAAGATTTCAGAGAAATGGCAGGTCGAACAGCATCCGTGCGGCCCACGTAGCCGTCGCTCAAGAACGCACTGTAGAAATCCCAGTCCCACTCGCGCGCAACGCTACCATTCCAGAGGATAGGCGACAAGGACCACCAATAACTTGATACTTGTGTTCCAGAACTATTGCTTATAAACCATGCATATGGTGTACTCATACTTGCATACCATGCTGTTCCCCCAGCAAAAACTATTTCATCTGCTGTCATTAATGCTATTGGGTAATTAAGTTTTGCACTTGTATTATCTACACTAAATGCATCTTTTATATTACTACAATTGTATGTTGGTGTTTTATCTGTAAACAATCTTTTATGTGATGCAAAATAGAATGATGAACTTGTACTCGTTGTATATGTGCCTTCTGTTTCTTCGTTCCTGTCATTACAGTATACTGCACTTGCACTTAGGTATTTTGAATACGATTCTAAAGGAGATGATGTAAACCAAATATCAAGTTGCTGCTTTATCGTACTATCTATAGCGTTTTCTCTTATTCCATCTAATGTACTGTCATCCTCACCATATTTGTACCCTACATATTTTGGACTATCATAATTTTCATTAAATGCACTATTTCCTATATTTCCAGTAGTTGTATCATGACTTGTTCCTACATAAAGTAGTCTTATACTTCCGTCATGGTTTGTTCTTATTATTCTCCAGTAGAATCCTCCAAATTTAACCCAGTTGTTTGTTGTGTTTCCTGCATAATAGTATACTTCTTTTGGTGTATCTGTTATTCCTGTTATGCTTTCTGTTGAAGTAAATAATGTTCCTGTTGTTGTTTCTGTAAATGGGGTTGCAAAATCATTTGTTCCATTATTGTTATTACTTCTTGTCTTTCTTGTTGGATTATCTCCCATTATCTGATAGCCCAAAGTGCCTTTTTTATAATCAGCATATAGATTTTTTGTTCCTTCAGTTATATAAATCTTACCTGTTATAGTTTTACCCATATCTTCATATTGATTTCTATCTTCTTCTTTGAACTTTACTTCTATTGTATATTCTTGTGTTGTTTTTCCTGATATTGTTGTACTATATGTTAATATTGTATCTTCTGCTGTTTCTGATTTTGGTAATACTTCATAATCTGTCATATTGTGTCCATTATTTGTACTTGTTATTTTATATACTAAGTTATCAGATACAAATGTATTTACTAAATCTTGTATTACTATATTGTATTTATATTCTGTCTTAGATTTATTTTCTATACTAAATGTTTTTGTTATACTCCATCCTGGTTCTATATCTATTCCTTCTATTTTCTCTCCATTATTAAATATTACTCTTAAATCTCCTGTATTTAATGTAACATCTTTTTTATCTCCTTCTATCTCTGTTATAAAGTATGCTAGTGTTACTCCTATAACTATTAATAGTGATAAACATATTCCATAAATTAAATATTTTTTTTCTTTCATTGTCCTTCCTCCGTTTTTTAGAGCACTAAAAAACTCATAGACTGGTGCCTATGAATTTAATATAACGAAAAAACTATGGGTGTTATTTTCTTTTAACCCCCCCCGAAATTCGTACCAAGTTTGGTACTTAATTTAAAGAGAATTACTTCTTCCATAGTTTTGTACTCCTTCTACTTTTTACTCTTTAATTTTATCATTTTTTATTTTTTATTTCAATATCATTCTTCTTTATAATTTGATTTATATAATTCTATTTCTTTATTATTTGTTGGTTTATCTTTTATGTCTAGTTTAGGTAAATCATTTTTAGTTGCTAAACCAAAGTAGTCTAGGAATTCATTAGTTGTTTTATATAAGTTAGGTCTTCCAATTGAATCTTCTTTACCACATTCTTTTATAAATCCTCTTGCTAGTAGTTTTCTAACTATTTGTACACTTGATACTCCTCTTATTTCATCAATTCTTACTCTTGTTATTGGTTCATTATATGCAATTATAGCTAGTGTTTCTAAGCTAGCATTACTTAAGTTAAAATTTCTAGAGTCAGTAACAAGTTTTTCATAGTATTCTTTATGTTCACTTTTAGTAGTTAATTTAAATGTATTACCTAAGAAAGATATTCTTAATCCTCTTTCTGGACTTTCATAATCTTTTCTAAGTTCTGTTAATATTTCCTTAACTTCATTTTCAGTTATGTTGAGTACATCAGATAATTCTTTTATTGATATACCTTCATCTCCTACTACAAATAATATTCCTTCTGTTACACTTTTTAAATTCATAATTAATCAACTCTTTCAAGTAATATTGTTCCAAAGTTTGAATCTTGTTTAAGAACAATTTCTTTATTTTTTGCCATTTCTAAAATACTCAAAAATGTTACTACTACATATTCTTTAGTTAATTCTTCAAATAAGAAAGTAAATTCAACACATTTATTATTTTTTAAGACATTTCTTATTTTAGCAACTCTGTCTTTAACTGACAACTCTTTTTTTGTTATTTTTGTATTTAAAGGTTTAGAATATTCTCTTCTTTCTAGTAATTGTTTTAATGCTTCTAGTAAGTCATAGGCAGTTACACTCCCATTATTTTCTAATTTTTCTTCTGTGTATATTTCTCTTCTTTCTGGCATTTTAGTATAGTAATTACTTCTTTTTGATTCTAAATTTCTAAATGATTCTACAGAATTTTTATATTTTTCATATTCTAATAGTCTTTGTTTTAATTCTTCTTCTGGATCACTTACATAGTCATCAGTTTCTTCTTTAGATGGCTTAGGTAATAAATATCTACTTTTCATTTCTATTAGTTCAGAAGCAGTTACTAGATATTCACTCGCTATGTCTAAGTTCATTTCTTCCATTTCTTTAAGAAAGTTGATATATTGTTCGGTTATATCAACTAGTTTTATATCACTTATTTCCATTTTTGAAGATTTTACTAAATGTAATAGTAAATCTAATGGTCCTTCAAAATCTCCAATTAAAAATTTATTCATTATTCACACATCCAGTTCATTTTTTCTTCACTAAGTTGTATTTGTCTTTTTAGCGAACCTTGTTCATATAATTTTTGATAGTTACTTTTATTAGTTGTAAATTCAATTAAATTAATAGTGTATTCTATACTTGTGTCAGATAAAGTTATATCTGTAATATTTGATTTACTTAAGTTTTCATTTTCTTTTTTGAATAGTTCTATATACTTTTGTAATGTAGTTTCATCTAAATTAGATAGATCATTTTTTTCTACATTTCTTATTACTTTATAGTTTATTAAACCATTTTTAGTAAAGTTATATATTCTTTCATAAGTAACTTTTATGTTGTTTTCATTAAATGTGTATTTACAATTTAAAGTATCATTTATTTCGTTAAAGTCTTTATCATTAATTATTGTTACTTTAAAGTATTTTGCTTCTTTATATATTGTTTCGTTTAACGTAAGTTTATATGTTCCTTGAACTTTTCTTTCTAATTTTGTTGAATTATTAAATTTAGTTCTTGTTACAACTTCTTTATTTGAGTTATATATTTCAATATATAAATTTAAGCTATTTAAGTCATTTCTACCAGACATTGGTAAGTATGTTATAGATATTTGATTATCTGTTGTTTTTCTTGGGTTATAGAATTTTACTTTTTTTGCAGTTATGTAACCTTTTTCTTTTCCTATTTCTAGCATTCCATCAATAGTTTCACTGTTAACTATTTCATTAACTTTATCTGTATATGAAAAAATAGAGTCTTTACTAAATAAACTAGTTATTTTTGGAAGTAATAATACAAATATTATTGCAATTGTTCCAATTATGATAGATATTTTAAATTCTTTTCTTTGTTCTAATGTGTTAGTTACTGTTTCTTCATTATCTAAGTCTACAATTTCTATATCTTCATTTAACTGTTTTTTATTTGTTTTTTTCTTAAATAAGCTCACTAGTATCACTCCTTTTATTTTTTCAATATAAGTATAACAAAAAACTAAAGACTTAACAATATCTTTAGTTTAAATTAGTGTTTTGGCTTACTAAATATTGCTACTAAAAAGGCCATTATGATTGCTACGGAAAGTCCACCTGATGATGTTGTTAGTATTCCTTTTAAAAGTCCTGTGAAACCATCACTTTTAAATCCTTCGTAAGCGCCTTTGAAAAGTAAGTGTCCAAAATTTGTTATCGGTACACTAGCTCCAGCACCAGCATAGTCTAATAAGTATTCATATATTCCTAAGAAAGATAATATTGCTCCAGTAACTACTAATATTGCATTAAGATGTCCTGGTGTTAAATTTGTGTTTTCTAAGATAAGTTGTCCAATAGCACATATTAATCCACAAATTAGAAAAGCATTAAAATATATCATATTTATTTCACCTCAATACTTACAGCATGACTAATGCTTGGCATGCTTTCATTTATGTTTGAACTTAATTTTGAATGTAACGATCCTGTTCCAACTAGTAATATTTTTTTATATTTTTTATTAGAAAGAATTTCTGTTAAAAATATCATAGGTAAACAAAGAGGTCCACTTCCACCTGCGATAGTTTTTCCTGCTTCTTTATTAAATAGAATTGTTCCGGCATCTTTTATGTTATCTATTTTTAAGTTATATTCTTTGCTTAGATATTCTTTTAGTATTTCCACACCATATATTCCTAAATCTCCAGTTAGAATTAAATCATAATATTCAGAATTTCTTTTTGTTTCTTTTAAGTGTTCATATATTGTTTTAGCAGCTCCAGGTGCCATACAAGCACCCATGTTATTTACATCATTATAACCAATGTCAACTACACTTCCTATTGTGCATGATTCTAATTTTATATTTGTTTTTTTGTTAGTTAATAATACACTTGCACTTCCAGTTGAAGTAAATGTATTTACTTTTTTCTTTAGTGCTCCATATTCTATAGGAAATCTAAATTGTTTTTCACTTGCTAGATTGTGACTACTTACAGTGACTATTATGTTACCATTTTTAGATTTTTCTAACATAATTCCACCAATTATCAAACCTTCAGTAAATGTTGAACAAGCACTATAGATTCCAAGTAAGCTTATGTTAAATTTTCTAGAGGCAAAGTTAGTTGCTAATAACTGATTTTGTAAATCTCCACCTATTAGTAAATCTATTTTACTGGCATTTAGTTTTTCTTTTTTTAAGAGTCCATTAATTGTTTTTATTTGATAATCAACTTCTCCAAATTCAAAGCATTTTTCATTTAAGTAGTAATCATTAATTATTAAATCAGGCTCAATGTTATCAACATATTCGTTACGTCCTAAAAGTGTAAAATAATTTTTTATGTAAGTTTCATTAAAATTAAATGTCATTTCATCACTCCTTTTAGTAATGCTAAAAAGAATGCAGAAACTATTCCATACAGTATTACACTTCCAGTCATTTTAAATATATTACTTCCTATACCCTTTATTGGTCCTTCTTCTGAATGATCCATAGCACATGAAGTCATTGTATGAGCAAAACCAGTAGTTGGTACTATTAATCCACATTTAAAAAAACTTACAATTTTGTCAAAATAACCAGTACCTGTTAATATTGAACCTATAACTACTAATAGAATCATCAAATACATGTATGTTTCACTTAATGGCATATAAAATTTATATTCTAAAAAATCAACAAATATCTGACCAAGTAAGCCAAGTAATCCACCAGATATAAATGAAATAAATACATTAAGCCATTTATTTTCTTTTTTTGAATTTTTATTTACTATTTTTTTATATTCTTTTAAATTCAAAATAACTCACCCATTTTTATTATGGAGAGTTATTGTTTTATTATACTAAGCACTTATTCCAGTATACATTTTTTTTAGTATTTTAGTTTCATTTCTAGAAACTTGTACTTGACTCATATTAAGTTTTTTCGCCACTTCACTTTGAGTGTAATCCTTGAAATATCTTAATTCTATTAGTTTTCTTTCTTCAAGACTTAATTTTTCTAATTCTCTTTTTAAATCTATTAGGTCATCTATTTCTTTTCTTTTATCACTTCCAGTTACTTTTTCTAAAGTAAAGTCTTCATCTGTTAGTTTGCTATCTGTACTTAATACAAACTCACTTTTTATAATTGCATCGCTTAATACATTAATATTTATATTCATGAATTTACTTATTTCTTCAAGAGAAACATTTCTTCCTAGTTCACTTGTTAGGTAATCTTTACTTTTTTCATAAGCTTTATATATTTTTAAAATATCTGGACTAACTTTAATTGTTCTATCGGTTTTAATGAATTCTATTATTTCACCTAATATATAGTTATAAGCATATGTACTAAATTTCGTTGTAGAATTTATTTTGTAATTTTTTTTAGCTTTCATAAGTCCTATTACTCCCACTTGAAATAAATCTTCAGTTGAGTAATATTTATTATATTTACTAGCTATTTTATATATCATATCTTTTGTTTCATTTAATTCTTCATAAGTTATCATAATTTCATCACTCCTAAAGCAGTTAGTTCATTACTAGTTTCAAAAAAACTATTATTATTGTCATATTCATAAATTATTTCTTTTACTTCTTTATTAGTTAAACTACATAAAGTTGTTCTTCCTTTATTTTCTCTTACTATATCATTTATTTCCATAAGTGCTTCAATTCCTTTCAAATCTATTGCATTAACTTTATCTAAATTTATAACAACATATCTTATACCATGTTTTAGTATAACTGGTACACATTCATTTATAAATTTATTAACATTACTTTTTGTTAGTAATCCCTCTAGTCTTATAAAAAATATTCCTTTCTTAAATTCCATTTCTATTTTAAGCATTTTTGTACCTCACACTAAATATAGTTTATTTTTTTTGACTTTTATACATATTCGACAAAATTAGATATTTATTTCGTTCGACATTTCTTGATATTTTTTATAATTCTTATGGTTATCAAAATAAGTAATAATATTAGACTTGATAAAATTATATAGTATTTATCTGTTTTTTCAACATTTTTGTTGTCAATTTTTTCTACAAAAGCAACTGTACTTTTAGGAGGTGTTAAGTTATTAGCATTTGATATTTCTTCTGGTTCATAATCTGTATTTATATAGTTGTAATCATTTAGAATTTCAATATTTTCTGGTAAACTACTTTCGTTATTATTTTCTTCAGGTATAGTTTTTTTTATGTTATCTGTTTCTTCATTATTGCCATTATTGTTGGTTATATCTTCAGTTGTGTTGTTATCTTCTTCAATTGGTGCTTTATTGTCTTTTTCTATTATTTTAAAATTAGTTTCATCTTTAATGTATCCATCTAATTCTTTATAGTAACCAGGTGCATAAAGTTTTTCTAATGAATAGCATTTATAAAGTGTATCTTTATATCTATATAAAATGGTTTTAAAATTAATATTTTCTTTATACATTTTATCTATATTTATTTTAGTTGTTAATGTGCATATGTTATCTTCACAATTATTTTCCATTATTTCATTGTATGTATAAAATGCATTTAGTGATATTTCATTAGTAAGCATTAGTTGAAAATTCATACCTAAGAATTCTTTATTTCTTTTTTTGTATTTCATGACTATTATAAAGTCACTAGCATCAACTGTATTAGGAAAATTTATACGTATTTCTTCTATGTTTTTTAAAGACATAAAAGTATTATCGTTTTGATCTGCTATTTTACTGTAGTAATCATCTATACTAAAATCAATATTTTTATTTTCATTTGTTTGAAAATTAATATCTATAATATTAACTGATTCATTCCATTCTACAAAAAATCCATTTATTTTTAGTATGTTGAAATATTGACGATGTAGGTTTATATTTGGGTTATACTTTTCAATAATTCTTCCTTCTTTTTTTGCTGGTAAGTCCATACTATATTTAAATTCAGTATATTTAGTATCTTCTTTATCAAAATATTCACAACTATTTTCAACATCACTTTCATAATGAACATCATTTTCAATCAGTTTATACCATTTGTATTCTACCTCCTTTTCTTCACATTTTAGATTTGGTATGCTAATTAGCATAATTAGTAATAATATAAGTTTTTTCATTTGACTCCTTTCTAGAAGACTTTTATTGCCCTCTAAATATATATACGACAAAAATATGGTGAATCGCTTTTTTGTTTTTGACTTGTCGTAAAGTTTACTGTAAAGTACTTAAACATATAAAAAGAGCAATTATGCTCTTTTATTAAACTGCTTCAGTTAGTGTTATATAGGCATTTAGTGTGTCTGCTGGTAATGTTACACTTGCTGTATAGGCTGATACTCTCATAGTTATTACATCACCTGCATTTAAATTAAGTATTATACTTGAAGATAAGTCCCCTGATTCACCTAATATTGTTAATCTAGTAGAAGCATTTTCTACTCCATTTATGTATAAACTTAGTGCTGAGTTTTGACCAGCTGATGCATTAAATCCATAATTTATTAGGTATCTGCCAGATTCATTAACAGTTATACTTTCTCCAGTAACTGTTGCATTTCTAAAACTATTTGAAGTATTAAAAGTAACAAATTGATTTACTGCACTTAGTGTTTGCGCTGTGGTACTTCTTAACTGTGCAACTGATGTGTTATCTACTTCATCAAAGCAACAACATCCTGAATTTATATGATTTTGATTGTATTCTTGTACTTTGCAATATGCTCGCATGTATGAATTGTTCATTTATTCACCCTTCTTCCTGTTTATAATTTTAAATCTATTTATAATTTTATTATATATATTTTTCATGTGCCATCCTTCTAGAAATATTACTATTTCTAGTATATATTATGAATTTATATTTTATTTGTAAGGGCAATAGATAGAAAAAAAGAACTTTATTTAGTTCTTCATATTTGGTTTAAATATTATTTTTATAGCATCATCTTTGCCACTTGTAAGCCTTTCAAATGACTCTTGTGCTTTTTCTAGAGGTACTATATCATCTATATATTTAGTTACATCTAGTTGTTTATCTTTTATTAATTCAATTGTTCTGTCAAAATCAAATTCGCTATATGCAATAGAACCTTTCATTGTTATTTCTCCCATTACTGGTATGACTGTTGGTACTGTAACAGGTGTCATTGATACTCCTACTAAAATTATTGTACCTCCATTTTTAGTTAGTAACATGCTTTCAGTAACAGCTCCACTATTACCACAACATTCAATTACTTTATCAAATCCACCATTTGTTTTCTCTTTAAGACTAGGAATAGTTTTTTCATCTAACGCATTATAGTATTCATCTACATAACCATATTTTAGTGATTTTTCTCCACGAGATGAGTTTGTTTCAAGTAGTGTTACATAAGTAGCTCCTTCTTTTTTAGCAAATTCAGCAGCCATAAGTCCAATGATACCACCACCAATTATACACACTTTATCTCCAACCATTATATTTGCAAGTTTTACTGCGTGTAAACTAACTGCGGATGGTTCAACCATACAAGCTTCTTCATCTGTTACTTCTTCAGGTAATTTTCTTACCATTTTTGCATGACAACTAGATACTTCTGCATATCCACCACTATAGTCTAAAGATAGACCAACTGCATGAGTCCAAGTATCAGTACAATATTGTGGATTACCACTTTTACAAGCATCACAATTTTCGCAAGGACTTATTGGTAAACCTGTAATTCTATCACCAACACTTAAGTCAGTTCTTTCTCCTGGATCAATAACTGTACCACTAAATTCGTGTCCCATTACTAGTCCATTTGGATTACCCATATCCCAATAATGGATATCAGAACCACATATTCCGCAGGTATTAACTTTAAATATTACTCTTTTACCATCTTTAACTGGTTCTTCTTTTTCTACTATTTCAAGAGTTTTTACTCCTTTTAATTCTACACATTTCATCTATCTTCACCAATACTATGGTATCATTAAAACCTAATTATTACTAATTTATATTGAATTTTTTACACTTAATTAACACTTTTTTTAATTAAAGTTTTAGTTTTTTCATCAAATGCTATATTTTCTATACCAAATAAAGTAGTTTTTATTTCATTTAATAAATTACCTGTATTCATTAGATCTATTTTTTTATTATTTATGTATCTTTGTCTATATTTTTGTTTTTCTTCTTCATCAGTAAATAGTATATCTAAGAATAATTCTAATCTTTCTTTTTCATCTTTAGTTTCAGCTAGAAGTAATGCTTTATTTTTTATTTCTTTACTTATACATGTATCATTAAGTTTGTGTGACATTTCAATTAATCTAGCAAATAATTTTATATTTAATAATAATTCCTCAAAGTTTATTTCTCCATTAGGCATTCTAAATTCTATTGTATTTTTTACCACACCACCAATGTTTTTTAAATTCATTCCTTTGTACCTACTATTATTTACTTTTTCAAATACATCCTTAATAGAACCATTTAATTCATTTTCATCAAAAAGTCCTTCATCAACTGCTTTTATATAATTCTTTTTTGTTTTTGAAGCATATCTTTTTACACCTATTCTTTTAATTGTTTTTGCTTTATCACTAATGTAATATAATATATCTTCAGCGTTTGTATACAAATAAATTAGCATTAAAAAGTCTTCTCTTCTATTTAAGTAAGAAGCACCAATGTGAATATGTCCACCACAAGTTTTATCTGTGTAAAAATTATATTTTTTTAGTAGTTCACATACATTTTTTAAAGTATTTATATCTTCAGGTGTATATCTTATTACTGGACTTGTTATTTCAAATCCTTTTCTTACAGATGAATCTCTTTTTATTTGATAAGATTTAAATATATTTTTTAAACCACGATAGTCTCCTATTTTTTTATTACAACATTCAAGTTCAATACCTATAGTTATATCTTCACTTATTTTGGTGCCAGGTAAATCATTTAAATTTTTTGACTCAGTTTGTTCATTTGTTAATAAGAAATCAATCATTTTTTTATCATCTAACATTTGTATTAATTTTATTCTAAGTTCATTATTTTCTACCTTTTTTATAAGATTTAATCTGAATTTATTTACTTTTATTTCTTTAAATTTGCTTATTATAAAGTCCTCATCTTTAGTTCCAATAACTAAATCTGACCTATAATCACTATATTCTGGAAGTGATGCATAATATTTAATTTTCTCATTATCTTTAAGTAGTAGTATTACATCAACTTTATCTTTTGTTTTTTCTAAATTGTTTATATACTCTTCTTTTGATTTTTCACTTAAAGTTTGTATTATTAATTTTCTGTAAAATGAGGAATGTATGAATAAATCCATACACTTTTTTCTTACTCTTTCACTTTGTATAGTTGCGATTATTTTATATACATAAAGTTGGTCTATTTTATCATGACATATTTTTAATATTTGATATTTATATCCATTATTTTCATTAAGTGTTAAAGAATAAATTTTATTTCCATCTATATGTTTTGCGATATCTTTGATTATATTTAGTCTTTCTTGTAAATTAAAGTTTTGTAAATAATAATATAGATTTTGATGTCTTAGTAAATGACAATATTTTCTTTTTTCTTCTTCTGTTAGATATTGAAATATAAAATTTATTTTAATTTCATGTTGATTTATTATTTTTTCTATTAATTCTTCTCTTGTAGTTATTTTTGTAACATCTAAGTCACATATGTTTTTAGCATAATTTATTAATTCTTCCATATTATCCCCCGTTCAGGGATGTATTATAGTATAGTTTAGTGCTTAAGTCAAATGTTGATAACATTAATGTTGCCATTAAGTATATCTTTTAAATAGTTAGTCATTCTACCAAAGAAGTTTGTTTTTTTTATGTCTTCTTTTACTATTAAGTTATAGTTTACTAAGTTATTGTTGTACTGTAGTGTAAGAGTACCTACTACATCTCCTTTTTTTAATGGTGCTGATACTTCATTTAGGTGCATATCATATTTATATTTTATATCTTTAGTGTTTTTATCTAGTATTACATTTGCATCTTTTTCTAGGTAATAATTTACTTGTCTTTTTTTAGCATTGTCAATAAATATTGTACCTAAAGGTTTATCACTTTTTACTAAGGTTTCTTTATAAAAATTACTAAATGCATATTCCATCATATTTATTGTATCTGTATTTCTGTCTTCTTTTTCTTTTGCATTCATTACTACTGTTATTAATCTCATGTCATTCCTTTTCATTGTACCAGTTAAACAATAACCTGCTTTGTCTGTGAATCCTGTTTTAAGGCCATCAAGACCACTATAGAATCTTATTAATGAGTTAGTGTTAACAAGCCAGATACTTTTACCATTTTGATGTGTTATAGTTGTTTCATATGTTCCAGTTATTTCTAATATGTTTTCATGTTTTAATAATTCACTTGCGATTAAAGCCATGTCTTTAGCAGATGAGTAGTGTCCTTCAGTATCAAGTCCATGTGGGTTCATAAAGTTGGTATGAGTACATCCTAATTCTTTAGCACGCTTATTCATCATATTTACAAAGTTTTCTACAGTTCCACCTATTTTTTCTGCCATTGCAACAGATGCATCATTAGCTGAACCTATACCTATTGATGTTACTAATTCTTTTACTGTACTTTTGGAGTTTTCTTCTAAATATATTTGACTTCCACCCATATTTGCAGCATTTTTACTTATCAATACTTCATCATCATATTTTAAATTTCCTTTATCTATTTCTTCCATTATAAGTAAAAGTGTCATTATTTTTGTCATGGAAGCTGGTGCCATTTCTTTTTCGGCATCTTTTTCAAATAATACTTTATTAGTACTTGCTTCCATTATTATTCCTGCTTCACTATTTAATGTGACTGCACTTGGTTCTTCTTCACATTTATATATTCCTATACATAAAAATAAAGAGATAAACAATATAATTATTTTTTTCATAAACACCTCTTAATAAATGGTATTCTTTTTATTCTTTTAAATTACTAAAAAAATATGTAATTTCTTACATATTAAATAAATCTGAATGAGATCCAGTTAATATTAAATATTATGTTAATTTTAATGTATAATTTCTATTGTGTAAAATTATTAAATTTAGAAGATTATTTAATTAATTAGTAGTATAATTATGCATAAGAGAGATTGGAGAATTAAAATATGAAGAGTAAAAAGAATGTGATATTTACAATTTCTATTATATTTTTTTCCATTATGTGTGGAATATTAACAAAAGATTATTTTGTAGGTACAATTACTCTTATGTGTGGTCTTTTGAATGTTTATTATGCCAGCATAGGAAAAGCTTATAATTATATATTTGGTTCATTGTTTTGTTTATTTAATGCATATATATCTTATAAAAATAATTTATTTGGTATTGCAATTATATCAGTTTTAATATTTTTTCCAGCCCAAGTATATGGTTATTTTAATTGGAATAGTAATAGAAATAATAAAAACGAAGTTAATGTTAGAGGTTTTACAGTTAAGAACTCCATTATAATTATTAGTAGTTGCATTGTTGGTAGTTTATTGCTGGGATACTTATTAACTAAAATTCCTAATCAACAGTTAGCATTTTTAGATTCTAGTAGTAATATTATAAATTTATGTGGTATTATCTTAATGAATTTAAGATTTAAAGAGTGTTGGGTTATTTGGTTATTTAATAATATTTTTGACCTTTCTATATGGATTATTAATGTGATAAATAAGAGTCCTAATTCTTACATGATGTTGATTGTTTCAATTGGTTATTTATTAATTAATGTTTATGGATTAGTAAAGTGGATTAGTTTAGAGAAAAAAGTATCTATGTAAAATAACTAAAATTAAAGAGATATTTTATTTAAAAAGTAGTATAATTAGTGTAGGTGGTATCATGAGAAAGAAAAAGAAGGTTAAAGTTAATTTTGGAAATATATTTATTTTATTATTAGTTGTTTGTCTTGGTGTGTTTGGTATTAAAAGTTTATATAAATTTTTAAATAATGATAAAGAAATTAATACTAATAATACTGATACAGAAAAAACTAAGAAAGAAGATGATGTTATTAAAGATAAGCTAACTGAATTAGGTTATTCTAAAGAAGAAAGTAATACTATTAAGAGTAATATGAGTGATGAAGAAATTAATAAGATAGATAAAAAGTATGATTATTTGAGTGAGTTTTCTAAGGTTAAGTATTTTCATATAGAGAATATTGAAAGATATATAGATTATAAGAATAAAAATAGTGATTTAAGTACAGAAAAAATTATTATGAATGTTAATACTGATTTAGACCATGAATATTATACTAATATGAGAGAAGTAAGTGATCCGGATGATTTATTAGTTTTAGTTAACAAGTATCATATACTTCCTAGTGGAATAGAGCCTAAGAATTTAGTTAATATTGAAGGACAAAGAATGGAGAAAACAGCTGCTGAAGCTATGGAAAATATGGTTAGTCAAATGAGAAATGATGGATTATATATTATTTTACAAAGTGGTTATAGAAGTGAAGATTTGCAAACTAGAATATATAATAGAAATGTAAACGAAAGAGGTAGAGAAAACGCTGATAAGTATTCTGCTAGACCTAATTCAAGTGAACATCAAACTGGTCTTGCGATGGATTTAAGTACAGATGGTACATTAGAGGAATATTTTGAAGATACACCTCAGTTTGAATGGCTACAACAAAATGCTCATAAATATGGTTTTATAATGAGATATCCTAAAGATAAAGTATATATGACTGGATATGAGTATGAACCTTGGCATTATAGATATGTTGGTGTTGAAGTAGCAACTATTATTAAAAATGAAAATCTTACATATGAAGAATATTGTGTTAAATATAGAGGCCTTTATTAAGGTCTTTTCTTTTGTTTAAATGGTCTAAAGTATTTCTTTTTCTTTATAAATATAAAATAAAATATTATTGAAGATATAATTAATCCTAAAAATATTAATCCAATTATAATAAGTTTTAGTTCAAATCTAGTAAATTTTTTATTATCAAATAAACTAGTTTTTTTATTTGAAGTATTGTCTTTTAATTCCTTTATTATCTTTATTTTATATGTACTTGAATGTTTTTTATCTCCGCTTATTACTTTGATTATTATTATATTTTCTTTATTTTTAAGAGATGTATCACCTTTTAAAGTAACTGTTTCTAAGGGTGTATTTGTTTCATAGTATATATTAAGTTTATCATTAGTTTTAACTTTTATTTCATATTCATAAACAAATTCATTAAAATTTATCTCGTAATCATTTATAATTAAATTCTTTAAGTTAGAGTTTGCTTTATCATAAGTTATGTTACCTCTTGTTATGTTTAAAGTATATCTTTCTACTTCGATATCATTTATATATGATATTATTTCTATTACATTTAATCCTTCTTTTAAACTTTTACTACCAGAACCTGTGATTACTTCATTATCATCTTTATCAACCACTATAGTTATTATTTCTATGTTTGATGGCACGAATACATTATATACTTTTGTGTTTTTATTAAATTCGGGTATCAACATATTATTATTTATACTTATATTATTAAGAGCATATAAGTTGAAAATAAAAGAAAAAAAGATAGTTAATAGAAATAATATTTTTTTCATAAGTCTCCTTTATTTTATTACATCTATTATTATATCTTTTTCTTCTTTTTTAATACTTTCTATAGTAAAACATTTTAAAATTTCTTCTTCCATGTTATCAATCTCTTTATCATAAAATACTTCTAGTAATGGTGTACCTTTAGTAACTTTGGTATAAAGTGTACTTTTTAAAGTTATTCCGACATTTAAGTTAATGCTATCTTCTTTTTTTACTCTTCCTGCGCCAAGAGATTGTACAAATTTAGCTATGCCTATAGGATCTATATTGTTTATATAACCATTTCTGTCAGAATAAATTATTTTAGTATATTTACTAGATTTCATTTTACCTAGTTTTCCACCTTGGTTTGTTATCCATTCATAGAATTTGTCTTTTGCACTTCCATTATTTAGAGTATCTATTACTAATGCCTTCGCATCTTCAATTGATATGTCTTTTCCAATTGATACCATTTCACTTGCTAGTGATATTACTAAATCTTCTAATCTTTTTTCTCTTGTGCCTGAGAAGAATTCTTGTGCTTCTTTTACTTCTAGGCTGTTACCTACTGAGAATCCAAGTGGAGTATTCATATCAGTTAGTACACATACTACTTTTCTATTAAAATATTTGCCTATTTCTATCATATATTCAGCAAGTGTTTTTGCACTCTCTATATCTTTCATGAAAGCACCTTTACCAACTTTTAAATCTATAACTATGAAATGTGCTCCACTGGCAATTTTTTTACTCATTATACTACTAGCAATTAAAGGAATACTTTCTACAGCGCCTATTTGGTCACGAAGAGCATATATCTTTTTATCGGCAGGTGCCAGTGAATTTGTTTGACTTATAACACTTACACCTATTTTATTAACATAACTTTCAAATTCTTCATTGGTTAATTTTACTTTATAGCCTGGTATACTTTCTAATTTATCTATTGTACCACCAGTGAATCCTAAACTTCTTCCACTCATTTTAGCAATACCAAGATTTAATGATGCCACGATTGGTGCGATTAAGAATGTTACTTTATCTCCTACTCCACCTGTTGAGTGTTTGTCTACTACTACTCTTTTAATATTGCTTAAATTTAAAATATCTCCAGTATTTATCATTGCGTCTGTTAAATAAAATGTTTCTTTATAGTTTAAACCATATTCTTTAATAAGTAAAAGTAATTTACCCATGTCATCATCATTTATTTTATCGTTTGTATAATTTTCTACTACATAATTTATTTCATCTTTAGTTAATCTTTTAGTTTTTTCAAACTTACTTATTATATCTTCTATTTTCATACTCTCACCTTTCTTTTTAGGGATACTTCGCATTAAATTCAAATCATCTGTACTGATAAATTCTACCTTTTTAGTATTTTTATCTCTTACTAATACATCCCTTCCTAGCAAATAATCAATTGAAACTTGAAAATAATCTGATATATCGATTAAATTTTCTAATGTTGGAGTTCTTGTTCCTCTTTCATAACAACAAATGGTACTTTTTGTAACACCAAGTATGTTACCAAGACCTTCTTGTGTGACTCCATTTAATATTCTTAATTTTTTTAATCTATCTCCTCTTAACATATTTTCACCATAATAATTATACTAAATTGAAGATATTTTTACAAGAATACCTATGAAAGAGTTTTAAAAGTAAATGAGGTTAAGGATTGTAAATATTTGTATTACTTAAATATATTTATTTAATTTGTGTCAACTATTTAGATCATTTTAAAATTTATTATTTAAAAAGGTAAGAGTGTGAAAATAGAAGATAGTCTATTTTCATTTAGTTTTCTTCTGTATTTTCTACAGCTTGTATATTTTTATTACTTGATAAAAATGTTACTTTTTCTGCGACTACTTCTGTAATATATTTTGTTTCTCCATCTTTCTCATAACTACTTGATTGAATTCTTCCTTTTATTCCTATTACATCGCCTTTTTTACAATATTCACAAGTATGTTCAGCAATCATATTCCAAAGTACTACCCTAATGAAATCTGTATCATACTCTCCATTAGAGTTTTTAAAACTTCTTGGCACGGCCATTATAACTACTGTTCTTTTATTGTTTTTCTCTGTTAGTATCTCTTCAGGATCTTTTGTAAGTCTTCCAACGAGAACAACGTTATTTAACATGTTATCCCTCCTTTCATGTACACTTTAACACATTAGAAAACATAATACAAATCGCCATTTTTAAAAATTGAAAGTGTTTTTTATATACAAATTTTAAATTTAAAATTAAGTCCTATATAAGGAAAGAAACAAAAATAAAAATTGAAGTCATTTTTTGACCTCAATTTTTAAATTTAGTAAAATTTTATAAATTTACATATTTTTTTATATTATCAAAATCCTTTAAAGCAAGAATTAATTTATCTATTTCTTCATAGGAGTTGTAAAAATATAAACTAATTCTAACTGTATCTTTGAATTCCGCCTCTTCTTCTAGCATTTTTACACAATGTTTACCACTCCTTACACATATATTTTTAGTGTTTAAATAAAGTCCTAAGTCACCTGATTCTATTCCATCTATATTAATTAATACTATACTTCCTTCACTATTTTCATTATATATTTTTATATATGGAATTGTTTTTAATTCTTTGATTAAATATTGTTTTAAGTATTTTTCTGTTCTTTCTATATTTTCAATACCTATTTTATTTAAATATTTAATAGTTTCACTAAAAGCAATTATTGCGCTTATATTAGGTGTTCCAGCTTCAAATCTATAAGGTATATCATCTAATTCAATAGTATTTTCATTATATAACTCGTTCATTCCACCACCATATTTAAATGGTTTCATGTATTTTAGTAATTCATATTTTCCATAAAGTATTCCAAGACCAGTTGGACCACACATTTTATGTGCTGAGAATGCTAGAAAGTCTATGTCTAAATCTTGTACATCAGTTTTAATATGTGGTACACTTTGAGCACCATCTATAAGTACTAGAATACCTTTTTTATGAGCATACTTTGTAATTGTTTTTATATCTCTAATATCTCCAATAACATTTGTAACATGTGCGATTGAAATTGCCTTAGTATTTCTAGTAATAGTTTTTTTAATACTTTCTAAACTTAGTTTACCTTCTTTATCTAATGGTGCATATTTTATTTTAAATCCTATTTTTTTACTTAGTACAAGCCATGGTAATATGTTTGATGCATGTTCTGATTTGGTTAATATTACTTCATCATCTTCTCTTAAATATTCTCCAAAGAACCCATTTATAACAAGATTCATGCTATCAGTTGTATTACTAGTAAATATTATTTCATCTTTACTTTTTGAATTTATATATTTACTAACTAAATATCTAGACTCATCTATTTCATCATCTACTTTAAAACTTATGTTATAATCTCCACGATGTGAATTAGCTGTATATTTAGTTAAATATTCAATTTCTTTATTTATAACACTTATAGGTTTAAATGTTGTTGCTGCATTATCAAAATATATTATATCTTCATTTTTCATAACAAAATCTTTTTCTATATTCATATTATCACCTACACTGTAATTTATGAATCAATTTACATTTAGTATATGCTAATGATTGATTTTAGTTTAAAATTTTTTTATAATTTTATTAGGTGATGTTTATGAAAGATTGTTTATTCTGTGATATTATTAACGGAAGTGTTTCTTCTTATACTTTATATGAAGATGATATGGTAAAAGTTTTTTTAGATGCATATCCAGATAGTCCTGGGCATACTTTAATTATTCCTAAGAAGCATTTTACTGAATTAGAAGATATAGAAATTGATTATTTAACTCATATCATGGAAATTGCTAAGAAAGTTAAGAAAGTAATGATAGAAAACTTAAATCCGGATAGTGTTATATTAATTCAGAATAACGGAGAAGCTCAGTTTGTAAAGCATTATCATTTGCACTTAATTCCTAAATATAAGAGAAAAATTGAATTAAGTAAAAAAGAAATATTTGATTTAATGAGAGATAAGATAAAGTAAAAAGTAGCTCGATTGAGTTACTTTTTTCACACATTACTGTAGTTGTGTCATATTACCAACCTACGAAAGCACCAAATATTATTGCTAGTAATATGAATAGAATTAAGATTACGAAGAAACTATTTCCATAGTTATTACCACCGCAACATGGATTAACTTGCTTACAGCAATTGTTCATTTAACACCCCTCCTTTAAATTAGATAAATGCACCTAGTATGATTACTAATAATATAAATAACACTAAAGCAAATGCCGCTCCTGATAAACCATTATTTCCGCATCCACAATTCATAAGACATTCCTCCTTTTTTTATCTTTACACTTTTATTATAAGCAAATTATAAAAATATGTGAGTGCTTATTATTGTGTTTTCTTTATTTTTTTGTTATTATAATTATTGTGGAGGTAATAGTATGAAAAAATTATTTTTGATAGTACTTAGTGCTTTTCTTTTAGTAGGTTGTTCTACTTCTCATTTAAAGAATGGAAAAGAAAGCGTTGTAAAATTTGATGAGGGAGGAATAAGTGCTGAAGACTTATATAATAAGTTAAAAAGTCAATATGGGGTTAGTACTTTATTAGATTTAATAGATGAAGAATTATTATCTAGAGAGTATAAATCTACTGATGATGAAAATACTTATGTTAGAAATGTTGTTTCTTCTTATAAAAAACAATGGGGAGATCAATATTTAACTAATATTCAAAATTATTATGGAGTTAAAGATGAGGATCCTTTTAAAGATATGTTAAGACTTTCTTATAAGAGAAATGAATGGCTTAAAGATTATGCTAAAGATAGTGTTACTGATAAAGAGATTGAAGAATATTATGATTCTGAAGTTGTTGGTGATATGGAACTTAAACATATTTTAATAAAAGTTGATACTTCTAGTACATCTTCTGATAGTGAAAAGACTGAAGCAGAAAAGAAAGCTTTAGAAACTGCTAAGGAAGTTATTAAGAAGTTAAATGATGGTGAAAGTTTTGATGATTTGGCTAAAGAGTATTCTGATGATTCAGCTAATAAAGATAATGGTGGAAGTTTAGGCACAGTTAAGTTTAATGATAATTATGATGCAAGTTTTATGGAAGTTGCTAAAGAATTAAAGACTAATACTTATTCTGATGAACCAGTTAAGAGTCAATACGGATATCATATTATATTTAAAGTAAGTCAACAAGAAAAGAAAGATTTAGATAGTGTTAAAGATGATATTATTAGTGTTATTAGTGAAGAAGAAATTAATAATGAAACTAATTTTAGTACAAAAGCATTACTTAATTTAAGAGAAAAATATGGTATTAAGATTACTGATTCAGAATTAAAAGATTCATATAATGAAAGATTTGGATTAAACTAAAATAAAAACTTCGGTTCACTAAGAACTGAAGTTTTCTTTTATTCTAGATTATCTAACATGTAATTTATTTCTTCTATTTTGTATCCTTTTCTATATAGGTAGGATTTAACTTTTTGATATAATTCTTGATCCATATATTTTTTAGAATATTTATTATAAGCTTTTGAATAATCTTTTTTTATGTTTTCATTATTATTTAAGTTTAAATTATTAAGGTTTTCTTCTATCGAATTATTATCATAGCCTAGGTTATATAAATCTATTTTTAGTTTGTTTTTAATCATATAATTAGATTTATTTTTTAGACTATTTAACTTCTTATTTATTATTTTTTCTATTTTACCATTCCATATATTTTCATTAATTGTATTTAATTTATTATTTATTAGTGTTTCATCTAATTCTAAATCTAAAAGACTTTTCTTTATTTTGTATGGTCCCCAGTTAGTTAGATTAACTTTATCATTAACAAATGCATCTATATATTTTTCTTCATTTAGGTATCCTTCTTTATTAAGTCTATCTAATACTTCATCTATTAGTTTAGTATTAAAATTCTTTTTATTTAAATAGTCTTTTATTTCTTTTGATGTTCTCATTTTAATTTCAATATATGTTAAAGCCATGTTATAGATTTCGTAATATACATTTTCATTCATTACTTTTTCTAAAAGTTCTAGATTTATATTACTCGTTCTTAAAAGATCATTTTTAAGAATTACATCTTCATAAAGTATAAGTTCTGTATTATCTAAAGTTAACTTATACCTTCCTTTACTCATTTTTTTATATCTTATTATTTTCATTGTATTCCTCGATTAATTTATAATAGTTATATAAATCTTCCATAGATGCTTTTATACTTGGAGTTTCATCATTTAGTTCTTTTAGTTTTCTTAGGTAATAATCACTTGATTTAGTTTTATTAGAAGGTGTAAAAGGTAGTCCATCTTCTATTATACATTGATTTAAAAACATATTTATAGCTACACTTGTATTCATTCCCATTTTTTTAAATAATTTGTCTGCTTTTTCTTTGGTTTCTTTATCAA
Organism: uncultured Bacilli bacterium; assembly: GCA_934096405.1. Lineage (GTDB taxonomy): Bacteria > Bacillota_I > Bacilli_A > RF39 > UBA660 > CAKOLN01. The sequence continues at coordinate 9,118 of CAKOLW010000009.1, read as the reverse complement.
CTCTGAAACTCATATTGATTGTACTCATTGTATCACTCTCCATAAGACAATTATAATACATCATATATACATTTTCAATATATTTTATTTATTTGGTAAATAAAAAAAGATTATTCTTTTATTTTGATTAATCCCTTTTCTAATTCTTCCAAACTTCTACCTATTGGTTTTTTTGATACATATTCTTCTTCTTTCATTTGATAATGGTTATTTAATATCATTTGTTTACTTCTTTCACTTGCAACATGTACTAATTTATATTTAGAGTCCACTATCATTAAAAGACTATCAATTGATGGATATATCATAATATTTTCACTCTCCTCTATAATTAATATACTATGTACTTTTTTTCTTATCAAGTTTTTTCATTTTTCTTGACAATACTTTACAATTTTGAATATAAACCGGACGTTTTTACAATTAGATGAACATTTCTTAGCAGAAAACCGGACGTTTTTCTAATTTTTAGGTGTTATAACGATTTCTCCATCTTGTATTGAATAAATATTATTGTCTACATGACTAACTATTTCATTATTATCATTAATGAATAATTTAACTCCATTATTTGGATTTAATAATCTAATAATATTACCTTTACTATCTTTATAAAAGTATGATCCTTTTTCATTTTTTCCATAAAATACATCATTTATTGGTGTTGGAATTAAAAAGTCTCCTGTATTGCTTAAAAGTGGAATTACTTCTCCATCATTTATTAATGTGTATAATAAATCATTATCACTAATTAAGTATTTAGTATTTCTATATGGTTCAAGTCTTGTGCCATCTATTGGACTTATTAATGGCATCATCTCTCCACTTGATAGTTCTACATAATATAAGTTATTTTCATTATTGTGTATTATTCTTATTCCTTCATTATTAAATTTATCTAAATCTACTATTACTTCTCCATTCATTTTTCTACCTCTCTCCTTAAACCTTTTAATATTTCTACCATAGCCCATGTATCTTGTTTACAATATTCAACTAAGGCATTTTGTTTTCTTTCTTTTTCTTCTTCAGTCATATTTTTATAATTGGCATATTCAACTAATGCTTGAACTCCATTTTGTACTTCTAAATCTTTGTATGTTAAATTCGTAAATAATGGTAATGTTTTCTTTATTGAGAAGCTTCCACTTTGCTCATTGTTATAATAGTTCATTGTGCTTGATTCTTCTTCACTAAATCCTAAGCTTTTATATAATTCTTTGTTGTTATCTATTATTTCTAGTAAGTCTCTTCCACTATCTCTTATAGCCATTAATTCACTTTTATATTCAGGAAATATGTTTGCTAGTTCTTTAATCCTTCCTTTTTCAAAGTTAACATTCTGCGCTAGCATAGAACCTCCTGTTTTTTGTATTGGTATTTTTTCTACTAGTTTTTTTACCATTTCTAGTCTTTCATCTTCATTTGAGCGTGCTAGGAAAACATAGTTATCAAGTTCTTTATCACAATTATTTGGTGATTTTTCTATATGCAAACTAAATTCAAATGGGCTTTGATAGTATGGGTGTTCTCCTTTGAATCTTGGTACTGGGCAAGGAAATGTTTCAAAATCTAAATGATATATTGGGTATTCTAAACTATTTAGTCCTGCAGTTATTTTATCTTTATTTATATATGTAATATTTCTATCATAACACTCTCTTTGAATTTTATGATTTTCACTTGTTAACCATTCATAAGGTATATCATCTAATTTTAAGTATCCATTATTTATTAAGTCATATTTATTATATGTTATACCATCCCATTTAAAACTAACAAATCTTTTATAATTGAAGCTTGCATTTTTTTCTGGTACATTTTTAAAACATATTGATTTGAATTTACATTCTGTATTCTTTTTTAAAGCACATGATACACTTAAATTACATGGACTAGGATCACTTTCGAATATATTTTTCTCTAAGTTTTGTCTTTCTATATCTATTCTACTTTGATACATTTCTGTTATGTCATTTATTTTATAGATATCAATTATTCTATTTCCAAATTTATCTGTATTATATACTCTTTTACCATTAACTAGTGTCCCATCATACTCGTACTCATCATTTAATACTGCTAGATAATAGTTGATATTTTTATTTATGTTGTTTTCTTTTAGATAGCCTTCAATTATGTATCTTTGTACTGATATGTCATATATGTACTTTCCTTCATCAGTGAATCTGTTAAGTAATTTTTCTACTTTATTTGAATAGTTTTTAGATAAACCTGGATTAGGTGTTAATGTATAAAAATTATTTATTTTTGTAAATAAAGGATATTTTTCTTTTCCAATGTTATAAAATAGATTTTTATATTTTCTTGATGTAGTTGCTTTTACTTCTATTATGTTTATTTCATTGTTAGATTCATTATATATATCAACAAAACATAAGTATTTAATGCCATTTTTGTTAAAGTTAAAACTTTCTTGTTTGTATGTATCTAGATTATATATGCTGGTACCTCCAAATAATCTTTCAACTTCTTTTCCGGCCGTTATTTCTACTTCTTTATAGTATTCCATCATTGCATTTAATTGAATATTTACACTTTCTGTTTTATCGGTTTCTCCATCATCAGATGCTTCAAACATAGTGCCAAGCATTTCTTTGTATTTGTCATTTTCTTCTTGTTTTAAGTATTCTTCTAAAGACATATCACTTGATAGTTTGTCGTTATGTATTTCTTCTAATGCTGGGTATCTTCTACATCTAGTATAATTTATAAAATCTGTTTTAGTTATTGCCATTTTGTATCCTTTCTTTTATTTAATTAATTTAATTATAGCAATTATTTGTTTGAGTGTCAAATGCTTTATTTTGTTTTTATAATATTTTAACTAGTTTTAAAAAATATTATTTACCATATTTTAAAAAAGAATCTAAATTTAATTAGACTCTTACTTATATATCAATGTTTTTACTTCATTACTTTCTTTATAAAATAATTCTAATCTATTAGATAATTTATGTAGATGATAACTTAATAGTAATGGACTACTAAATACTCTTTCTTCTTTTTTTATAATTCTAGATACTATAACTTTGTTATTTTTTCTTTCATAAACTACATTTATTTCTTCTGGTTTTTTATTTCTTAAATCACCTGCTTTTATATTAGATAAATCAATACTATATTTTGAAGTTTCTAATAAATCTTTAAAGTTTGATGTTTGTCCTATGTAGTAATTATTTATTACTTCCATATTATCATTAGTGTGTTCAACTAAAGAAGCAATTTTTGTATTTTCTGGTACTTTAATACTCTTACCTACTAATTTACTTGTACTTATTACTTTTTCATTTTCATCTAAAAACATTATTGTTAGTTTTAAAAAATCATTTTTTCCAAACATTAGAATTCACCTCCATATATAAGTTTATGAGTATGTAGTTTTAGTGATTTACTTTCTTCTCTAAGATAATCATCCATTGGTTCTTTTCTTTTATTTATTTCTTTAAATAATTCATTCCATGCTAAATATAAATTATAATCTTTAATTTCTGTCATATTAAGAAGTCTATGTGCTTTTTTTGTTAGAAGAGCACCATTAGAAAGTTCTAGTAAACCTCCATCACATTCTTTTATTATATGATGATATGTTAATACATTTCTAACTGTAATTAAATAGCTCATCCAGTCTAAATCATCAGGTCCATATATTCTTTTCATATCATCTATAATTACCTTAGTTTCATTATAATATACTTTGCCCATAAAACCACCTCAGTAAGATTATATTCTAACATAACAATTTTTATTTTTAAAGTGGAAATTAATGTTATGTATAATTAAAAGTTTATTTCATATAATAATAACATACAATAATACAAAATACTTAAATATAGTTAAAAATGGTTGACTTTTTTATGTTAAACATAGTATTATTGTATTACCGGAGAGAAATCTCGTCAGGTCGATAATTAGGTTACGAATATTTTTATTTAAGCGTATGTTTAAGTACGCCGTCCTAATTGGGAAAAAGCCGGTAATGGCTTTTTTTCTTTATGGAAGTTTTATTTTTAAATTTACAAATTTTGATAATTCTCTACCATAATTTTCTAGATTATTTAAAATAGTTCTTCTTATTGTACCCGCTAATAAGTCCGAGGCCTGAATAACATAACTTTTAGAAGAAACTTGATAGGTTATTAAAATTTGCAAATCTGAATAAACCACTGGTTTTCTCTTACCAGAATAATTGTAAGCAGATATTCCATATTTAAGTTCTTCAAATAGTCCGTCATGTAAATTATAGTACCCATTACTTTTCGTACTTTGCTGATCAATATTTAAAATAATTTTAATAGGTTCGTAAGGATTTATTTTATCTTTCTTAATTAATACTTTTATTATTTCTTTAATAAGTCTTCGAATGGCATAATCAGTAAATCTTCCTTTTGAGGCTTTACTTTGTAATATATGTTCAAAAACTTTTTTATTTTCAATTATTAAACCAACCACAAAATAATTTTTTATATAATTCATTAACCAGCGCTTATGTCCTGGTTTTATATTTGTATTTTTAATTTCAGGACAAATATGATTACATGATTCACAATAATCACATTTAATATTATTTATTATCTTTTTATATTGAGTTATAAATTTATCTTTTTCTTTTTTGCTTAGAAACACAACACCACCATACACACTAATTATTTCTTTTGCACTTAGTTTACCAGAATCATCTAAATTTATGTATATTTCTTGTATATTATTTTGCATATAATCTCCAAGTATAGATTAAATATAATATCAATTAGATGATTTTATGAAAGGTGGTTCATTTTGTAATAAATTTTCTTCTTCAACATAAAATGAATTTATTTCAGAAGATGTAGGATTATTTATATCTGATAAAGAAATATTTACATGTAGTGTTTGTTCATACCAATTTTTTAGTAAATCTTGATAATAAACTATTATATCTAATTTGTATTTTCCTGATGATACACCTTGAATTATAATATTTTTCTTTAGTTTTTGATTTTTTTCTATACTACTTTGATTATGAAATTCAAAGTTTTTGTCAATATTTAGTATGTCAGATTTAATTTCCAAATAAACTTTTCTTACCGTGTTTAAACCTATATTTTCAATCTCCATAGTAAAATTAAGTTCACCAGTTTCATCATCATTTTTACATAAAATTACTTCGTGATTATCGTTAAATATATCTGAATCAATTAAATCTCGTGTAAAATAATATTTTAAAAGTGGAAGATTTTGTATTCTTTGATTTTCATTATTAATTTTAACATTTTGTTCATTTGTTACATCTATTTCCTTTTTTGTAATTATTATTAAAATGATTGAATTTAAAAGCACTGAAATAATTGAGGATACATAGTTAGTCAAAAATTCAAACCATTCTAAAAAATGTAAATCATCTTTTAATCCAAAACTTGTGGGAACATTATACACATCCGAAATGTATAGAAATATTGGAAATAAAATGGCAGTTAAAATGACATAAAACAGTGCTTTTTCAAGTTTATTTGATTTCTTATGTACCTTTATAACAGATACAACTGCAGCACTAATAGACAGAATAAATATAATTATATTTATTATTTTTTTCATTATATACACTTCCTTTTCATTTATGGTAATTCAAAATATTCTGCATATTCAAAATTAATAGTTTCACCCATCCTAGTTTTCTTCCAACCTAGAAAATCATGAGACCAATTTGTTAATTCAGTTGCAGTTTTATTTTTTAAAGCTTTTTTAACTTTTTTTAATACCTCAAGTTCTTTATCATCAAATATATCATTATTAGGTTCCATTTCATTTTCAAAAATAATAAAGTCATCAGTATAATTTGTATTTGTTTTAATCATATTATTTTTAATCATGTTATCAATAAATTCATTTCTTTTATCAACAATTGGGCCGTAATTAGCATGAGCATAGTTAAAATTTGTTATTGATTTATTATTTGTTTTATAAGATAAAAAGTCTACTGCAAATAAATTCTTCATTAATTGTGTTATGTTAAGACTATTGTCTTTTAATAGAAACAAAATTGCATTTTCTGTTTTCGAATTTTCTTGGTATCCTATTAATGAACAAATTTTATTATATGCTTTTTCATCAATACTAGGTTTATTCATATTAAGAATTTTAATAAATTCAAGTTTATTATTATCAATTCTTTTATAAATTTGTAAGTATTGTACTTGTGGTAAGCTTTCCTTATTTTCATATCTCACAATAGTTTTTTTACCCCATCCAAGTGATATAGCAAATAATTCTTGTGATAAGCCATAACTTTCTCTTATATCTTTAAATTTTTGAAAACTTAATCCAAATAAATTAAGATATGCATTATAACCTGATTGTAAATGATCGTCCATTTTTCCATCATCAATTTGATTATCACAAATTGGACAATATGATAATGTTTCATGAACATTCACTTTTTCCCCTCTTATAACATATTCATTATTTTCTTCTTTCAATATTGGTACAATATCTTTATCACAGTACCAACAATAATATTTATTATTCACGGTTACCTCCTATATAACTTTCATGAAATGATAAACATAAAAGTCCTCTTCTATTAATGGTTAATTTAATATAAACATCTTTACCATTAATTTTCTTAATGAATATATACATTTCAGAATTAAAATCTCTTTGTCTATCATAATCCATGTCAATATATAACAATTCAGAATAAGTTAATTCTAAAACATAATTCCATAGTTGTTTTTCATTTAATATGCCTATATCGTATAGTGCTTGTCTGGCAGAAATAACTTTTCCGTTAATATCTAGTCTTCTGTACCATGCAAATTCTTTTTTATTTTCATGAATTAATCTTTTTGATGTATTTAAAAATGCATTAACAGCAAATTCATCCAGTTTTGTTAAATTATTCATGCCAACCTCCTCTGATAAATAAATCATAACACATTTATCATTTGGTGTCAATTGTCACCAAATTTTTTTTATATAAATTAACTCAGGAACTATAAAAATTCCTGAGTATTTTTATTAACAATAAATATTAAAAGTCACTGTTTGAAATAGTAAAGAATTTTTCGAAGAAACCAATTAACTTTTCTATCACAGTTTCTTTCTTAGTAGTTCTTTCTTTACTAGCACTGAATCTACTCATTGCCGGTAATATAGATGATAATTCTGTACCACTAGTATCTACTCTTCCATTACTAAATGATTTTTTAACAAAAGAATAAGTTTTTTCTTTATCTAACTTTTCTTCATCTATTATCTTATCTAATTCTTCTTTCTTTTTACTATTCATAAATGTATTAAAATCATTAAATACATTGCTTGAGCCATCTAAACTTCTTATAAATTCTTCTATTAAATCTATTTTATTTCTTAAATCCGGACTTGATAAAACCGCTCTTCTAATAGTTATTAATTTTTCTCCATCTTGCATATTACTGTCATGATACTCTTTTATTAAATTTAATATATAATCAACATTTACTTCTATTTGTTTAACTAATTCCATTTCAAAAACTATATCATCATTAATATTTAATTTTTGTGTTTTATTTTTTTCTTTGTATTCTCTATTTAATTCAATGTACATACTTCTATAATCTTGTTCATCTCTTGGATCTAAAATGTCATCCTTAATAAATTGATCAAATGTTGCTAATATATTTCTAACTTTTAAAATTTGTCCAAAAAGTTTAATAAATTCTAATTTATTATTTTCTCCTAAAATATTTACACCAACTTCAAATTTATCTTTTAGTTCTTTTACTAAAGTAAGGTAACCTACAAAATTATTTTTTCCATCATCATAGCCATTTAAATAATCTTCATATGGTTTTAATAAAACTATACTTTTGGCTTCTGAATCTCCAAACAAACCTAAGGCATCATTAAGTTCACTTTCTAAATCTTTAAAACAAACTATATTTCCAAAAGTTTTAACTGAATTAAGTATTCTATTTGTTCTTGAAAACGCTTGTATTAATCCATGATAGTTTAAATTTTTATCAACCCATAAAGTATTTAATGTTTTAGCATCAAAACCTGTTAAAAACATATTAGCTACTATTAAAATATCTATTTCTCTGTTTTTCATTCTAAGTGAAACATCTTTATAATAGTTTTGAAACTTTTCATTTGAAGTATCATAAGTAGTTCCAAACATTTTATTATAGTCTTTAATTGCATAATCTAGATAATCTCTATCACTTTGATTTAAGTTTTCTGTTGATTCTGAGTTTTCATCATCTAAACAAGGAATAATTTCATCATTTACTCCATAACTATATATTAAAGCAACTTTTAAATTGTTTTCTATTTTTTTAAATTCTTCATAATATTTTTTTGCCATTTCTATTGAAGATACTGCAAAAATAGAATTAAATCCATTAACATAATATTTCTTTTTTATTTCTGTTGTGTTATTATTTTTAGCTACTTCTTTTACATTTTCTAAAGTACTATATAAATAACTTTCATTATTTTTTGTTTTTCTTGCAAAATTATTTATTATATAACCAGTTATTTTATGTATTCTACCTGCGTTTTCTATTGCTTTTTTTGTATCTATTGAATGAGTTTTTTCTTCAACTACATTATCTTTAATTTCCATTGTTTTAATATATTCATATTTAAATGGTAATACATTTTTATCATTGATTGCATTTACAATTGTATATGTATGTAGTCTTTCACCAAATATTTGACCTGTTGTTAATAATATACCTTTTTTACTGGTTGCATTTTCTTTAAATATAGGAGTACCTGTAAAACCAAATATATAGTAATACTTAAACTTAGAAATTATAGCTTTATGCATATCTCCAAATTGGCTTCTATGACACTCATCAAATATGAATACTACTTGTTTATCAAATGCATTATGTTTAGGAAATTTCTTTATATAATTAGTTAACTTTTGTATAGTAGTTATTATAATTTTAGAATCATTGTCTGCTAGTTGAGACTCTAGTATTTTAGTATTAGAGTTACTATTAGCGCATCCTTCTTTAAATTTATCATACTCCTTCATTGTTTGATAGTCTAAGTCTTTTCTATCAACTACAAATACTACTTTATCAATAAAACTTAACTTACTAGCAAGTTGGCTTGTTTTAAAACTTGT